>NZ_CP152049.1:1175000-1195000 GCF_038630985.1 Paenibacillus sp. FSL H8-0548 | reverse complement strand
GATGAATGCGTGAGAGCATGGCCATTTGGCGAAAAGGAGAAAGAGCCGCCTCCGGCTCATCCATCATATAAAGCCCGTTTCCATTAAAGCGATGTAGGAATGTTGCAAAAAAGGATTCGCCATGAGATTGCTGATGCAGCGACTTCCCGCCATACGAATCAATAATTCGACCGCCAAAACCGCCTGCGCGATCCATTTGATCGATATTGGTTGCTAAATTATAATAGCTCTCCGCGCGAAAAAAGAATCCATCTCTTGGTTTTATCGCGCTGCGAGCGAGCCTCAAATAGTGATGAAGCTCGGAGTGTGTAGCTTCCGTAGAAAAATTAAAATTAATCGTGCCACCCTCTGCATTAAAACCTAGCCCAATCGCGATTGCTTCCATCAGCGTAGACTTTCCCATGCCATTTTCACCAACAATATAGGTTACCTTCGGATGGAAGCCCAGCTCATCCAAGTTCCGAATCGCGCTCAAATGAAACGGGTACTCTTCAAAGGAGGGCACGGACTCCCGAAGGAGCTTTGCGCTTCTCAAATATAATCCTTGCTGGTTTTGTCTCACGGCGTACACCTCCGAGCTCGATTAATGATTAGCCGCCCTCGCTGCTATCCACAGCACTTTTTGAACTTTTTCCCGCTTCCGCATGGACAAGGATCGTTGCGTCCGACTTTTTTCTTCGAATGAAGATCAATAACATCGGCTAGAGCAGCTTGATTAGGCACCGTATTGAGCACCATGCTTACGTTTGCCCTCTTGACGGAAAGCTCCTCCGGTGAATAGCCTTTAAGCGCCCACTGCTTCGTACTGTTCATTAATGAAGTAAGCAATTCAGTTATGGAACGCAGCGTCGTTAAATTCGGAATATCAATAAAATGCTTTGCCACTTCAATAACCTCAGCCAATGAATCACCGTTCTTGGTCGCTTCGACACATTCCTCCGCCATCAAATCAGCCTCGTCGCGATCAATTTCATAATGATGAACGACATAACGAACCAAATTCATATATTGGCTAGTCCGCTCGACGTACTCGGGCTCTCCTGCTTTCAGCAGCTGCTGCTTCGTAAATGGGAAAAAATCAAGATCATTTCGAAGGCTTCGCTCTTTCATGATGGCTTCCGGATCTACAGCCCAGTAGCTGGTTATTAAGCCTTCTTTGTATATCTTGAATAGTTCATAGTAATTTTGTGCGTCATACAATAAGTCTTTCAGGTTAAGGAACGTTTGCGGGTGATCATCCCCTGGACAAACAAAAGACAGCAATTCATCAAATGTCAATGCACCATAATAAAATAGTGCGCCCTGTGTCAGCCGAATCCATTCTGTGTTCCGGTTTACGTTTGGATGATTCAGCTCTATTTCCCCTGCCTGCAGTATCTCTAGCAATTCCGAAGGCATTAAGATCACATGCTTGCCATCTACCGTTGCTGGAAAAAGAATACCACGCTCGCGGAAATATTCATATTGCTGCAACTCTAGCAGCGGCTTATCCCATATTCCATCGCTCTTTACTATTTTCTGTAATAGCTTTATTCTGCTTTGATCAAAATAGCTAGTTGCTTCGAGTAGATGCTCTGGAATCTTCTCTGTCAGCTTTTCAACCAGCCCTTGCTTGTTAAGAGTACTTAAATTAGCAATTTGCAAGTTCGTACGGATACTCGTTAACTGCTGCTTCGATAATACGCTTAGCGCTTCCGCATAAGACAGCGGGTAATTAAGCTGCGGCCAAAATTTATCCATTGCTTTATCAAGCTTTGTAGTCATCTTTATCTCCTAAAATAAAATGTATTTCATGCTTTTCTATCCCTTTTCATCTACTCCGAAAAAAACATGTGGGATCAAACATAACAAAAATTGACGCTGGAATCAAACAAAACCATGACAAATTCTCCTCATAAAATGTAAGATACGCCTATTAATGCTTACCTTTTGACAACAAAAAAAGGCTTTCTCAAGCAAGGCAGTTTGCCTTATGAGATAACCTCTTAAGCTAGTTCATTCATGTTTTTTCCACACTTTTCACACTAAGCAGAGAGTTAAGCTGCTCCAGCAAATTACCGCCGCCTGTAAGCGATATTGTGCCGATTTTCTCGCAAATCTTCTCCAGAAATTCAAGCTCCTTCAGACGGTACAGCGTACCGTTCTCATCCATCAGCTTAGCCGTATTCAGCAGGCTCCGTGTGGACGCTGTTTCCTCACGACGCGTAATCAGATTTGCCTGCGCCTTCTTCTCCGCCAGCAGCACCGTATTCAATATATCCTTGATATCACCCGGCAAAATAATATCCTTAAGACCCGCAGATATGAATTGAACGCCGTAATGCTCCTTCTGTTCATTCAAGCGAGTGAGAACGAACACTGCAATTTCTTGCTTCATGCGCAGCAAATCATCCAGCTTCAGCGTACCTACGTACTCACGCAAAATCAGCTGCAGCAAAATATATACCTGCTCCTCGAACGACTTGATCTGGATTGCTTTAAGTGGATCAACAATTTTATATTGGCACACAAAGTTCAGCCTCAGCGTCACCTTATCCTCCGTCATAATCTCTTGCCCCGTCATGTCCAGCTGAAGCTGTCGCAAATCGACTGTTTTCACCTGTACGCTCGTCGGACCCTTCCAGAAAAAATATCTTCCTGGGCGAAGCTCCCTCTGCCATACATTATTGTAAAACAGCAGACCCGATTCGTGACTCCCTACCTCCAGCATCTGAATATGGCCTTGCAGCTTCGCCAGCAGGGAATGATCGATTTCCGGAGAAATTTCCGGATTTCTACTATCAATACGAATAAAGGTATGTTTCTTCAGCACATTCCAGAAAGCGTACTTGCCTGCCGTTAGCAGTGAAACAAACTTGCCATCCTCAAAATGCAGCATATACTCGTAATCCTGGACGTCTGCGATAGTGAGCTGCTCTACAAGCTTCTCATCCTGAAGAAACAGATTCAGCTCTTTGCTTGGGACAGCGAAACGTTTGGATACATTTTGCAAAATGACGTTGTCATCTGAAAATGATGTGTGGCGGTATACGCCAGGCTGCAGAACCTTTATGTAGCTTCCTTTCTTGAAAAGCAGACCGCGTTCATCGTCCTTGATGATTACTTTTTTGAACATCGTCATACACCTCTTTACTTGCGATTTGGTTGACCTTTGCAACAGGAGCTCTCCTGCAGCTAAGCCGGAATCAGGCTTAAGATAGGAGTAAAAGCTGCTTTATAGCTTCGCTATTCATAGCTGCAGCCGAATGCGCCTTCCATTCGTTTACGTGCTATTTTTCGCTTAGCTGCAAGAGGCAGGCAACTCTTATCGGTATCCACCGATTGCATAGGCTTTGCTGCAGTGAACGCATACGAGCACGCTCTGAGTTCTCCTGCTCAAGGTCTTTTAGTTCAGTCTTTTCCTTTGGAAGGAAGTTCTCATACTCTACCAGAGAGTTATCGCGGATCAGGCGATAGCCAAGGGATTCGAACCCTTAAATTGGGAGATTAGGCAGAGATGGTCGTACAGCATACAAGCGCATAGAATGCGCGAGCACTGCGGGATTCTCAAAAATCCCAGCCAAGGTACGCCATTCGTACATTAACCTCATCTATTATTGAAGTTATCTTTAATAGCGATAGTAAGAAATTAGATGCCTTTAATAGCAGCCATCGGCTTGCACTTTGCTACCACAGCAGCTAATGAAGCGCCAACTACGCTGTCGATGATCTGATCCACATCCTTATATGCCTGTGTCGTCGTTTGCAAATACATGCAGCCGTCCTTGCTCAAGTACCATTTCATGGTGATTGCCGCCGTGTTTCTTATGCTGCATCAGCATTGTAAAACCTCCAGTGCTTTTAACTTTTATCCTAATCATTGCGCTGCCCTCTTACGAGTCCTATCTTCTCTTATTTCCCAGCTCCCGAACATGGCGGAAGTATTACGACAAAGGAAATTTTTGCTTTTTGTTCACAGCCGCGAGCTTCCTGTTAAGATAGATGAAGAATACCGTTTAGAAACGGGGGAAATCATCTACATGGCCAAAGAAAGCTTCGATAAGGAGATTCAGTTTTTGCGTATGCTCGTCCTAACAAGCGGGGCATACAATCGCCAGCAATACGCAGATCGGCTCGGAATTTCTGTTCACACCTTTGATAAAACAATGAAACGGCTGAAAGAAATCGTGAGCACTGTCAATCAGCAGCTGCCTGAGGACAAAGGGAAAGAATTTGCTGATACGATTCGCTATAGCTACTTGGACTCTTCTGACCCTATGCTGCTGTTTCTCTTCCGCGCGAAATCACTTAAGGAATCAGAGAGCCAGCGCCTTTCCTTGCTCCTTGCTGCCTTACATGATCAACCCTTAACAGCGATGGAGCTTCTTGATCTATGCTGCAGCAGCATGCCTGCTGGCCTCCCGCTTCCTGATGAGAAAACGATTCGAAACGATCTGAAATATTTAGAGCAAGTCGGTGTTATAAAAAAAGAATCAGGCGCTCGCCCTTACCGCTACCGGGTTTATAATGATCTGGTTCTCGGGCTTTCAAATGAAGAGCTGCTCGACTTATATGATTTCGTAGATATGATGGCGAATACGCAGCTGCCCTCCGTGCAAGGTTTTTTGCTTCGCGATGGACTGAAGAAGCATATGACTCGGCAGCAGGAAGCTAACTATTCCATTGAGCCATTCTTATATAAGTACAATTATTACTCTCGAATATTGGACGAGGCACATCTCTTTCCCCTTCTGGGCGCTATACGTGAGCGGAGGCTCGTCAGCTTTCTCTATTTTTCACCTAAGAAGGATACAAGCTACGCTTCAAGAAATACGAATCCGCTATTTGAGCGCGAGACAACCGGCATGCAAGAAACGATACTGCCGCTTAAGGTTATCTACGATCATCAATATGGGCGCTGGTACTTGCTCGGTCATCATCCGCGAGGCGGTATTAAGAAATACCGAATGGAGGGCTTAACTCAAATTTCGGAAGCAGAAGCCGTTGACGAAGAGCACTTCGAGGACAAAAAAACTGAACTGGAGCAGCGTATTCAGCATAGCTGGCTAATTGATACGGGCAGGCTAGCTACAGTTCGTATTCGCTTCTTCCACCCTGGTCATGGCATTCCAAACTTCGTGAAGGAGCGAGTGCTTCTGCAGGGTCAATGGGGAGAAATCGTAGAGGAATCGGATGATTCATTTATTTATGAAATCCAAGTAAACGGCACGATTGAAATTAAGCCGTGGATTAGAAGCTTTGGTTCGAGCTGTGAGGTGCTTGCTCCTCTGAAGCTCAGACAAGAAATGATCGCAGAGTGGAAGGAGATAAGGGACTGCTATGAATCTGTTTGAAAAAATATTCAACTACCAGATCCTATCCAAGCTCGAGGATACAGGTACGTTCATGATCACGACGCATGAGAGGAGCTGGTTAAAAACCATGCTTGAGCATCCTGCCGCAGCCGACGCCTTTGGCCCTGACACACTGCTTCGTCTCCAGCTTATGCTGAAACAGGAGCAAACCATCAACCGTGACGGTCTGCTTCATAAAGCTGCCAGCAAGGAACTTCATGTCTATCATCCGAGCATCCGGCCGATAAGAAAAGCAATTTCGCATAAAAGTCTCCTGCTACTAAGCTACAGTATGAAAAATGGTCAAGCATGCAGCCAGCAGCAATGCTTTCCTTATAAGCTGGAATATTCGATGGTTAAACGCGAATGGTATTTGCTCTGGTACCATATTAGAAATCGCAAGCTAATGAGCACCAAGCTACAAAAAATCATCGGCATTGACAGTCAAATATGCACCTCTGACGATTACGAACAGTTGGCTGCAAAAACCGAAGCTTTATGGAAAAAGCGCAGCATACATGCAACGATTCGTGTTGTGCGTGAATACAATGGAGAGCTGTCTCGGATTTTGTATGCCTATTCTTGCTTTGAGAAGGAAGTGAGCTACACTGAAGCATCAGATGAGTATACGATTCGATTATACTTCTCTTCCAGTGATAGTGAATTTGTCCTCTCAAAAACCCGCTTCCTCGGTAAACGAGTACATATCATAGAGAGCGAGCACCTCCGCCTGCGTATGCTGGAATCTGCAACGAAGGCGCTCGAACGCTACGAGGCAGATTTAGGCTAGCTCAGAGCAAATAAACTCACATTTTGACGAAAAATTTTATTTTGTAATCATTATAAAATGATATTGATTTTCTCGCAGAAAGCGATAACATATTAGGTGAGGTGCAAGTATACAAAACCAATGAGGTGAATCTATTATGAGTACCGAGAAGAACAAACTAACGACTAGCTTTGGTGCCCCTGTAGGAGATAACCAAAACTCGATGACAGCCGGCTCACGTGGTCCCACTTTAATTCAAGATGTTCATCTACTGGAGAAACTAGCACACTTCAATCGAGAGCGTGTTCCTGAACGCGTTGTTCATGCCAAAGGTGCAGGCGCACATGGCTACTTTCAGGTCACACATGATGTCACACCTTATACCAAAGCTAATTTTCTATCCGAGGTAGGCAAACGCACGCCGATGTTTATTCGCTTTTCTACCGTAGCCGGCGAGCTTGGCTCTTCTGATACGGTTCGTGATCCGCGCGGCTTCGCTGTAAAGTTTTATACCGAGGAAGGCAATTACGATTTAGTAGGCAACAACACGCCTGTTTTCTTTATTCGCGATGCCATTAAGTTTCCAGATTTCATTCATACACAAAAGCGTCACCCGCAAACCCATTTAAAAAACCCGAATGCTGTATGGGATTTTTGGTCTTTATCGCCAGAATCACTGCATCAGGTTACTATTCTAATGTCTGATCGCGGTATCCCAGCTACTTTTAGACATATGCATGGCTTCGGAAGCCATACCTTCAAATGGGTAAATGCCGAAGGGCAAGCCGTGTGGATAAAATACCATTTCAAAACCGAGCAGGGCGTCCAAAACATTTCAAATGAGGTTGCCGCCAAAATTGCCGGTGAAAATCCTGACTACCATACCGAAGATTTATTCAATTCCATCGCACAAGGCGATTTTCCAGCATGGAAGCTATATGTACAGATTATGCCGGTCGAAGATGCGAATACATATCGTTTCGACCCCTTTGATGTGACGAAGGTTTGGTCGCAGAAGGATTATCCGCTCATTGAAGTAGGACGCATGGTGCTTGACCGTAATCCCGACAACTATTTTGCCGAGGTTGAGCAAGCGACGTTTTCACCGGGCTCCTTCGTTCCTGGTGTCGAAGCATCTCCTGACAAAATGCTGCAGGGTCGTCTGTTCGCTTACGCCGATGCTCATCGCTACCGGGTAGGAGCGAATCATAATCAGCTGCCCATCAATCGTCCAACTGCTCCTGTAAACAATCATCAGCGTGATGGCCAAATGCGCGCAGACGGTAATGGCGGAGCGTCCATTTACTACGAGCCAAACAGCTACGGCGGACCGACGGAGTCGCCAGAGAACAAGCCGGCACCATTCGAAGTAAGCGGTCAAGCCGATAGTGTCGCCTATGATCATCATGACCACTACACACAGGCTGGCGATCTATATCGTCTGCTCAGCGAGGAAGAACGTGCGCGCTTAACCGAAACCATCGTTGGCGCAATGAAGCCTGTCGAGAAGGATGAAATTAAGCTGCGTCAAATCAGCCATTTCTACAAAGCAGATCCAGACTATGGTCAACGTGTCGCCGACGGCCTTGGTTTATCCATTACTCAGCAATAATGAATAGGGGTTATCCCCCTTAATTCTTATCCTTGTAGCACAAAGGGGACGGCTCAATGAGCCGTCCCCTTCTCTATAGCTTAATCTAATGAAACGGATAAACAAAGAATCGCTCCGTACCGAAGCGTGCCTGTATCTCCGCATCCTCCAGCTTTTTGCTGCCTAGCAGTTCAGCGGCTTGAAATTGTGAGCGATGCGCTTGAATAGACTCCATTTTTTGCTTCAAAAATAATTTAACATCATTGATATGATCTGGCTTTCCGATTGCTTGCTCGTGATTTTTAGAAAAGGCCATGCAATAAACGACTGGTCTCTCGTCTTTTGCAAGCTTGCTAATTGTTCGAATCACAGCTGCTCCACAAGCATCATGATCGGGATGAACGCTATAGCCTGGATAAAAAGTGTAGACGATCGACGGTCGCAGCTCTTCCAAGAGCTGACCGATTTGTCCATCCAGCTTATCCTTGTCCTCAAATTCGAGCGTTTTATCATGGAAGCCCAGCATCCTTACATCCTGTATGCCTATAGCATGACAAGACTCTTCCAGCTCAATTTTTCGTATAGCAGGCAGTGTCACTCGATTCGCAAACGGCGGAATCCCCATATTTCGGCCCATTTCCCCAAGTGTCAAGCACGCATATGTGACATATGCCCCATCTTCGATATGTTTAGCCAGCGTACCTGACAGCCCGAAGGCTTCATCATCAGGATGCGGCAGGATGACAACAATGTTTGGATTCATCAAATCACTTCTTTCCTCTTTCATTAGAAGGGCACCTTGCTTAATTGCAGCGAAACAATCAGCTTGCCTTGCCCATCATGTCCTGCAAGTAGCAATCGATCTGTTTCAGTCTCTTCCCAGTGAGTGAGCCCCTCTGAGTAAATCCATCCTTTAGCCATCTTCAGGCCCACCCGATAAGGTCCGCTTCCTTCAATTGAGCCATGGGAGTATTCAATAACCGCATTCGTAATAAAATTCGCAGCCGGATGCTTCGTGCTGTCTAGATGAGCAGCGTAAGCCCCAGTCGTCATTTCAAGATGAACATAAAGCTCCTGATCCTTAAAGCTATTTATGATCTGCTGTACCATTTGTTGATTAATTAGCTGCAACTGAATCCCTCCCCTTATACAAGCGACTTCTATAGTATAACTCCTATTAAAATCATTTTAACACACTTATTGTTAAAGAAATAATGAAACTCTAGTACATGCTATTGCCCTTAACTATGCCCATAAACAGTTCAAATCGAGGGAGATACATAATTTTCAATATAAGACATTTTACCTAAAATAGAGTAGTTCCTAGGAACTAGATTGTCTTGGAAATATATGCTATACTTACTTTCAAATTTGTAGTTACAAACAATCAGTTTTCCATTCGGAGGTGGCCATTGATAGACTGCAATTCCATCGCATTAGATAAATGATATTAAAAAAACAAGAAACATAATAGGAGGTCAACATGAGAAACTTGTCGATTAGAAAAAAACTGCTTGGAGGATTTATATCCGTTCTCATTGTATTAGCCTTAATTGTGTCTATCACTTTGGTACAGCTGATGTCTCTTGATCGTACATACACAGAGTTAATTAATGATAACACGAATAAAATGCTCCAAATTAAAGATATGGTTGTCGCAATAAAATCCGAACAGATCGCTCTCCGTGTGTACTCGCTGCTCGGTGACGAGACGTCATTCAATGGGATCGTTTCGTCGCACGAGCGCTTCATGAAGATCAGCAAGCAGCTCGGCTCAAGTATATCCACTCCAGCAATGATAGAGTGGCTCAAACAATCTGATCAAATTGAGAGTGAATACTTTCAGCTATCTGAACAGATCATTGATTTGAGAAAGCAGAATAAAATGACTGAGGTTAACGCTCTCCTCATGAACGACGGTCGTACGATGATTGCAAAAATGGAGAACGTATTATCGGAAATGGAAGCATATCAGCAAAATTTATTAAACATAGGCACTAAGAACGCCAGTGAACAAGCAGACGATGTCTTCCGTCTAGTCATGATACTAGGCATTATTGCTGTATTGCTCGGTTTAAGCATTGCTCTGTTCATGGGCCAGCTCATCTCCAAGCCCCTAATTGAGGTAGCCAAGGTAGCCGAAAAAATCGCAGGCGGAGATCTTACAGGCAAAGCTCTTGTTATGAAAAATAACGATGAGATCGGCATGCTTTCCAGCTCTTTTAATATGATGGCCAACAATCTTAGAGCACTTATTCATCAGGTAGGCAACAACGCCGAGCAGGTAGCGGCTTCCTCAGAGGAACTGAGTGCAAGCTCCGAGCAGACCTCTTCAGCAACTGAGCAAATCGCGAGAACTATTCAGGAGGTAGCAGCAGGCTTGGATCAGCAAGTCGAGCTCTCTCAAAATAGCTCGCAGACAATCAATGAATTGTCGCTTGGATTTCAACAGATTGCCAAAAATACTCAAACGGTGTCTTCCAAGGCTGGGGAAGCATCAGAAAAGGCTATATCCGGCAACGAGTCGATAAAAACCGCGGTCACACAAATGAGTTCTATTAATGAAACCGTCGCTGGACTTGCTCAGGTTATTGAGAGACTGGGCGAACAGTCTACTGAAATCAATCAAATCGTGATCGTCATTACGGAGCTTTCTGCACAAACCAACCTGCTTTCATTGAATGCTGCTATCGAGGCTGCAAGAGCTGGCGAGCATGGACGCGGTTTTGAGGTCGTGGCTAAAGAGGTGCGGAAGCTGTCCGAGCAATCAACACAATCTGCTCACCAGATTGCTGCATTAATCTCCGCTATTCATGCGGGTATGAATGAAGCTGTTCATTCGATGGAGGCTGTAACCAAAGAGGTGCATGCCGGCATCGACATCGTCCATACTGCTGGACAATCCTTTGAATATATTCAGTATGCTGTCAATGATGTCGCACTGGAGTCCGAAGAAGTTTCTGCTGCTGTACAGGAGATGACGGCGGGCGTCGACGAAATGACCAGCGCTATGCGGACGATCTCCGAGGTAACGGAAAGCTCAGCAGCTGGTACGGAGCAGGTAAACGCATCTACACAAGAGCAATTATCCTCTATGGAGGAGATAAGCGCTTCTTCAAACGCCCTTGCCAAAATGGCGGAGGATTTACAGCTTACGATAAGCCGCTTCAAAACTAGCTAATATTTCTGAAGCATTTTATGGTATACTGCTACAATATTAACTCTCAAGGAGACATTACAATATGAAAATTTATGTTATTCAGTCCTTTAATGAGGACGGCATGGAAAATATTTATGTAGGTGCTGATGAGGAAAAAGCATTGTCGTTGAAAGCGGAAGACTTTGAGCATTGCGACGCTCTGTTCGTCGAGATCTGGGAGGATGGCGCGAAGACGGATGATTTCCGACTTGTTGAATCTTCCGAGGATGAAGAAGACGATGAAGAAGAAACCTCCGAAGAGAAGTAGTACCTTATAGCTAAAAGCATTCTCGCAACCTTTTGTCGAACATTGACGTCTAATGTTCGACTTTTATTTTATAAGGAGAGAATTAGATGCTGCATATGAAGAAATCTTTATCCAGAATGGCTGTACTCACACTCACCGTATCCCTGCTTGCAGTTGGCTGCAGCAACACCGGTAAAGAAGTACCGAGTAATACCGTAGCAGGTAACACGTCGAATGAGACCGTGACTACAGAACAGCCTACCAGTTCTCCCGAAACAGACGTGCCGACTATATCGGATGCGCCAGCCGTAGAAGACAGTGCAACAAGTGAGCCCTCGGCTACCACTGCACCTGCTGCTACGGAAGACACAGCAGCTGACAGCGAAGCAGTAGTAAAGCCCGCCCCTACCGCTAAGCCAACTGCCAAGCCTACAGCAAAGCCCGCTCAGAAGCCGTCGGCCACTGCTGCACCTACACAAAAGCCAACACAAAAACCGATTACAAAACCAAGTGCAACAGTAAAACCAACAGCAAAACCAACTGAGAAGCCTGCAGCAGACATTATGGTTGCAGACATCTCATCCAAGATTATCGCCGATATTGAATTACCAGCCCTTATCGCCGTTGAAGGCGAGCGTATTGCCGATGTATACGGAATTGATTCCGCCAGCCTGCTATCGGAAGCCGTTTTCTATCAGGCCATGATGAATACAAGAGCAACTGAGCTTGTTATTGTGAAGCTGAAAGATAGCAATAGCTACGATGATATAGCCAAGGCTTTGGAAGCACGTGCTGCAAGTATACAAAAAACATTTGAAACGTATTTGCAGGATCAGTACGAGGACGCTATGAACTACAAACTCATCCGGAACGGTGATTATGTTATGCTGTCTATCTCTCAGGATCAGGATAGTGTAGTTAAAATTTTCAACAGCTTCTTCAAATAAATTAATTCATTATACTAGTAGTACGAGCTGTTATCCAAAAATGCGCTCTACATAGATATGCTTCTTGTTTGCTTCGCCTGCAAATATTTAGCAACTAAGCTCAGCAGCGCAGTTGCAGCCACACATTCTAGGAAGGTTACGAGCAGAAGCACCACATCCTGGGTAACGGTCATGCTGGCACTATCCCAGCCTAACAGAACATAGTTAATGTACATGAACAATACATGCCCAAAAAAAGTGACGATACTGAATAAGCTAATTTGCTTATGATACTTCTGAACCGCTGCACCCTTCATCCGAATGATGCCGTAAAAAATGAGGACTGTATTCGGAAGCACGCTAAAGGTAAGCTTATAGTCCCTCGTCCATTCACTCAGAGCAAGCAGAAGCATTGTCTCGACCATCGTAAGAGCAATGGAGAAAATTAAAATAGGTTTTATGTTAATTTGCATCCATTGCTCTTCATGCTTGGCAAGCAAGACACCCGCAATAACGAATGTAAAACCAAATCCAATATACCGTGTAGCAAATAAACTGAGATACTCAAGATAGACAGGACTAAGAAAAGGAAAGCTTAATTTTGTAATGCCTGGCAGCGTCATTAGACTACCCGACACAAACTGAATGCCTGCAAAGCCTATTATCGCCATAATAGCAGTAAGCCTAGCTTGCCCCTTTTGCAAAAGCCAATAAGCTGATAGTAGACCGAATATAAGCGGTGGAATAAACCAAAATTGAATAAATGGGCCATTTAGGAAAAAAGCCATAAACAAGATCTTCGCTTGAACAAAGAGATTGCCTGCTGATAAGCCTTCGCTAATGAGCTTCGGAACAATATGCTCCGCAACAAAAATACAACAAAAGAAACAGTAGATGATCAAGATGCGCTTGAAATACCGCCCGATATATTTGCGCGGACTTGCAGCATGCGTCCATCCCTTATAGGCAAGAAAACCAGCGATGACATAAAAGCAAGGCACCACCACTCTTGTTGCAAGAGCGGTAAACTGGAAAAGCTTCTGGCCAGGCACAAACTCCAGGTATCGAAGCAGCATAATATGAGCGATGAGAACGAGCAAGGAGCCCGCCAGCTTAAATACCGTTATGC
This sequence comes from Paenibacillus sp. FSL H8-0548, assembly GCF_038630985.1. Taxonomy (NCBI): domain Bacteria; kingdom Bacillati; phylum Bacillota; class Bacilli; order Caryophanales; family Paenibacillaceae; genus Paenibacillus; species Paenibacillus sp. FSL H8-0548. The sequence continues at coordinate 1,181,806 of NZ_CP152049.1, read as the reverse complement.
CAGGGTAGTATTTACGCATGTTTCTTCATCTCTAGAGTTCCAGTCAGCACGAGCGACTTAATCTCTGCGATCGAAACCTTCCCTGTGGGCGAGAGTGGAAATTCGGGAAGAAATACGAAATACCGCGGCAGCTTGAACGCCGACAGCTGTGGCGCCAAATCATTTTTTAGCTTTTCGGAGGTTAATGCGGCTCCCTCCTTCGCTACAATACAGGCACATATCTGTTCCCCGTAAAGCTCATCCGGCACGCCAATGACGAGCGCCTCATCCACATCATGATGACGGAGAAGCGCATTTTCAATTTCTATCGGTGATATCTTCTCTCCGCCGCGAGTGATAAGCCGATGAAGCCTGCCCGTAATCGTTAAATTTCTTCTTTCATCCAGAAAGCCCAAATCCCCCGATTTATACCAGCCTTCCTCCGTAACGCTCGCTTTGGCTTGCAGCTCATTCGTATAGCGCATAACCCGATAGCTCCGAATAGCAATTTCGCCAAGCTCATGAGAAGGAAGCGTCTCGCCCGTTTCCGGGTTTACTATTTTCACCTCCACCTGCTTATCTACCCTGCCTCCGATGCTATAGGAGCTCTTTTCAAATTCTTTATAATGAATGAGTCCGCTTAAAAGATTCGTGTGTCTCAGCAATCGATACAGCAGCAATAAGATCATATTGCTCCTGCGATTGAGAAAACAGGTGCCGTTTGCTACAGCACCTGCTTCCGAGGAGCCATAGCTTACCATAAAGAAGTAAAGATTCAAGCTTTTCATAATCTTTTGCAAAATAATATTGTTAACTGCGGCAGAAGTAAAGGCTATCCCTAGCAGCGAATTTAAATTAAAATTATTACGCTTGGGAGATGCCAGCATCTGCTGCACCATAAACGGAGTACCTACGAGTACTCTGCACCTCTCCTTCTCAACAGCAGCTAGCGCATTCAAAGGATTGAAGTGACTGAGCATCACAATACGGATATTACATGTTTTTAGGCTAGTGATTAAGGTAGCAAACCCTCCCAGATGATATAAAGGAAGCAGATTCATAATGGAGAAATAACGAGTGATTTTATCGCTTATTCTCATCAGCACACGGCTGCCCTTCTCCGAATTATCCGACAACAAGAAGGAGGCCGTAGAACGAAGTACTCCCTTTGGAACGCCAAGCGTACCCGAGGTATACAGTAAAATCAGCGGGTCCTTGGGAGCAATCGCTGCACAAGCGCTAAAAAAACGATCTCCATCCTCCATATCACTCAGCGTTCCGAGCTCAAAGTAAGAAAGGAAAGGCTCTGCCACTCGATCTGCATTCTCTAACACAAAAATATGCGCTGGATACCAGTCGTTATCCATCTCCGCCTTACTCTCCCTTTGTATCTCCTGAAGCATAGTAGGGTAGTGATTATGCTGTCCCTCTATCCCCATAATCAAGGCTGCTGGGCGTGAATCCTTCAAATAATTCCGAAGCTCCTGCTTCTTGGAGTAGGTATTAAGCGGAACGATAATGGCACCAATACAAGCAGCTGCAAACATGGACACCACCAGCTCCATTCTGCCTGGCATAAGCAGCGCTATACGGTCGCCTTTCTTGATCCCCAGTCGCAGCAAGCCCTTGGCGACGCGGCTTGTATCATCCCAAATTCTCAACCACGTATAATGCTGGTTTTCAGCCGGAAAGCTATATGCCACGTCATGAGGGCTTATCGCAGCTCTATTTTGAAGAAAATAGGGCATTGTCCCCTTGTTCATCCTACCCTGAATATTCATCTATTCTTGCCCCCGCCATTGTAAAATAATGAATTTATCCTCTTATATAAAACTTTATAAGAAACATAATCTTAATATAACATCATATTAGTTCTTAATAAAGAACATTTTTTCGTAAAAGAAACGCTCCTCAACAGGAACGACATACTTGCAATTTACTCCTTTTCAAAATAAAAATACCGCATGCAGAAGGAGATCTGACATACGGCATTAATGATTCATTGATGTAATTAGCTTGTCTCAGTAACTCGTGGAGCTTGCTTCACTTTGCCGATGAACAAGCTAAGCGGCAGGGCAACGACTGCAACTAATGTCGCAACGACGTATACATCATTGATGCTCATCGTGAACGACATCATCTCAATATGGAGCTTATCTTGGTCTCCAGCCACCATGAAGTTAGTTGCATGTGTCAGAGATCTCGATGCCAGCATCGTTGTGAATATCGCTATCGCGAAGGAACCAAAAACATTTCTCGTCCAGTTCGTTATCGCAGATGCATGACCGGACAGCTCAGCTGGAATTTGTTCCATTGCTGCATTGCTCGATGGCATAACAACAAGAGCGATTCCAATATTACGAACAATCATCCACCAGATGATGTACGTATGAGAGACATCCAGACTTAACCAACTCAATGCCAGAGTTCCTACAGTGAGTAGAACAATACCTGCTGACATCAGCCAGCGCGGCCCCAGAATGCCATACAGCTTGCCCACAACCGGCATGAGCAATGCCATGGCGAGCGAAGCAGGAAGCAATATCATACCCGTTTCCATCGCAGAGACATTCTGTATTCTTTGTAGAAATATCGGAGTCAGCAGTGTGCCTGAATAAAGGCTAATCGTAATAATATTAGAAATAACTGCGTTTAACGTAAAACGTTTATTTTTGAACACCCTAATATTAAGCAGCGGTGTTTCGGTCGTCAGCTCCTGCCTAATGAATATGAGCAGCGACACCGCTCCTAGAGCGAATAACGAAATGATTTCCCAAGACCCCCAGCCCCATTTTCCGCCTTGGCCTAATGCTAACAGTAAGGAAGAGCTGCTTATAATAACCGTCAAGAAGCCAATCGTATCGAAGCTCTTCGGAATGTTCATGCGATAATATGGAATGTAGGCATAAACAAATCCAATAGCTATCAACCCAATCGGAATATTCATGAGGAACAGCCACTGCCAATTCATATGCTCCAGTATCCAGCCGCTAATCGTAGGACCGAAAGCTGGTGCCAGCATCGCAGACAAGCCCCAGAACGCGACTGCCATCGCCTGTCGTTCTCTCGGAATGATTTGATAAATAATGGACATCGTAGCTGGTATAATCAATCCACTAAATGCCCCCTGCAGCACACGAAAAACAATGAGTGACCCTTCGTTCCATGCAGTTGCACATAATACCGATGCTAGAGTAAATCCTATTAATGAAAACAGATATAGACGTCTATAGCTGAACCTCTCGCCCAGATAACCGGCAATTGGTGCCGTCGTTCCCATTGCAAGCATAAAGCCCGTTAACGTCCACTGTACAGAGCTTAGCGTCGTCTCGAAATGCTCGGTCAAAATTTCGAGTGCAAGGTTAATCGTGGCAGATGCCAATACGCATAAAAAAGACCCGATAAAAATAGCAAACATAATCGGCCAGAAACGGACCTTTTGAGCTTCTACTTGATTCATATGATTCTCCCACACATCCTCTATAATTACTTTATAACTTAACTATTATATTTTAGTTCTAAACTAATTTCAATGAAAAGTATTTATTTATTTCGACTCAAAACCAAATCTATTGCTTAATGAGCTCGTCGCTTTATACTGGCATTTATGGTCGGGTCGAGGAAAGGGTGCATTACTAGCGAGGCTACATTGCACTTTTTACAACGGATTGACTGAAACTCCACTTGAACCTACCGTACACTGCACTTTTTACAACGGATTGACTGTTTAATCATAACAAATGCTCGTTTGATCACTATTCTACTGCAATATTACATTGTAGTCGTACGAATCTGCGTTCATGTGAGGTTTCTGTTGCATAAAGTACATTGTAGGTGAGTTGATTTGATTTGGTAGCGCGAGCAAAGCAGACAGAGTAGATGGTGCGAGGATAGCAGGTGGAGCAGATCGAGCCGGCAGCATCTTTTTAGGCGGGAAAGTCGTGCTATTCTGCGCCAAAAATAATCAATGTACTGCCATAAAAACAAAAAAAACCTCATTCACAAGGAATATAGGCTTAAGGTAAAAAGTATGGTGGAGGATGACGGGATCGAACCGCCGACCCTCTGCTTGTAAGGCAGATGCTCTCCCAGCTGAGCTAATCCTCCATGGGAACATAAAAATCCACATATACAGACTTGCTTCACTTTCATGCAAGTGAAACATTTGCACATTGAAAACTGGATACGAAAGTTAGGTTTGCTGAAACCTATTATGCTGCTGTCTACTGGATGTATGGGTCACAGTAAACGTGTTTAGGATAAGCCCTCGACCGATTAGTATTCGTCAGCTACACACATTGCTGTGCTTCCACCCCGAACCTATCAACCTCGTCGTCTTCAAGGGGTCTTACATACTGGGAAATCTCATCTTGAGGGGGGCTTCGCGCTTAGATGCTTTCAGCGCTTATCCCGTCCGTACTTGGCTACCCAGCGGTGCTCCTGGCGGAACAACTGGTACACCAGCGGTACGTCCATCCCGGTCCTCTCGTACTAAGGACAGCTCCTCTCAAATTTCCTGCGCCCGCGACAGATAGGGACCGAACTGTCTCACGACGTTCTGAACCCAGCTCGCGTACCGCTTTAATGGGCGAACAGCCCAACCCTTGGGACCTACTTCAGCCCCAGGATGCGATGAGCCGACATCGAGGTGCCAAACCTCCCCGTCGATGTGGACTCTTGGGGGAGATAAGCCTGTTATCCCCAGGGTAGCTTTTATCCGTTGAGCGATGGCCCTTCCATTCGGTACCACCGGATCACTAAGCCCGACTTTCGTCCCTGCTCGACTTGTAGGTCTCGCAGTCAAGCTCCCTTATGCCTTTGCACTCTGCGAATGATTTCCAACCATTCTGAGGGAACCTTTGGGCGCCTCCGTTACATTTTAGGAGGCGACCGCCCCAGTCAAACTGTCCACCTGACACGGTCCCCGAACCGGTTTCACGGTTCTAGGTTAGAACTCCGATACGATCAGGGTGGTATCCCAACGGTGCCTCCACACAAGCTGGCGCTCATGCTTCGTAGGCTCCCACCTATCCTGTACAGATCGTACCAAAGTTCAATATCAAGTTACAGTAAAGCTCCATGGGGTCTTTCCGTCTTGTCGCGGGTAACCTGCATCTTCACAGGTATTAAAATTTCACCGGATCTCTCGTTGAGACAGCGCCCAAGTCGTTACGCCATTCGTGCGGGTCAGAATTTACCTGACAAGGAATTTCGCTACCTTAGGACCGTTATAGTTACGGCCGCCGTTTACTGGGGCTTCGGTTCACAGCTTCGGGTTACCCCTAACCGCTCCCCTTAACCTTCCAGCACCGGGCAGGCGTCAGCCCGTATACTTCGCCTTACGGCTTCGCACAGACCTGTGTTTTTGCTAAACAGTCGCTTGGGCCTTTTCACTGCGGCCCCCTCGGGCTATAAACCCTACCGAGGCACCTCTTCTCCCGAAGTTACGAGGTCATTTTGCCGAGTTCCTTAACGAGAGTTCTTCCGCGCGCCTTAGCATACTCTGCTCGCCTACCTGTGTCGGTTTGCGGTACGGGCACCTAGATCTCACTAGAGGCTTTTCTTGACAGCCGGAGTACATGACCTTCGCTACTGTAATTTTCGCTCCCCATCACAGCCCAGCCTTATAGTGTGCGGATTTGCCTACACACCAGCCTCACTGCTTAGACGGACTATTCCATCAGTCCGCGTCACTGCCCTTCTGTGTCACCCCATTGCTCAAACAATCTTCGGTGGTACAGGAATTTCAACCTGTTGTCCATCCACTACGCCTTTCGGCCTCGCGTTAGGTCCCGACTTACCCTGAGAGGACGAGCCTTCCTCAGGAACCCTTAGGCTTTCGGCGGACAAGATTCTCACTTGTCTTTTCGTTACTCATACCGGCATTCTCACTTGAATACAGTCCACCAGTCCTCACGGTCCAACTTCAATCCGTATTCAACGCTCCCCTACCCAAGTACCATTAAGGTACATGTCATAGCTTCGGTGGTGTGTTTAGCCCCGTTACATTTTCGGCGCAGAGTCACTCGACCAGTGAGCTATTACGCACTCTTTAAATGATGGCTGCTTCTAAGCCAACATCCTGGTTGTCTTTGCAACTCCACATCCTTTCCCACTTAACACACACTTGGGGACCTTAGCTGATGATCTGGGCTGTTTCCCTCTTGACAATGGATCTTAGCACTCACTGTCTGACTCCCGAGTAGCACGTCTATGGCATTCGGAGTTTGACTGGACTTGGTAACCCTTGGCGGGCCCCGCACCCAATCAGTGCTCTACCTCCACGACGCTCATTCCTCGAGGCTAGCCCTAAAGCTATTTCGGGGAGAACCAGCTATCTCCGAGTTCGATTGGAATTTCTCCGCTACCCCCACCTCATCCCCGCACTTTTCAACGTGCGTGGGTTCGGGCCTCCAGTGCGTGTTACCGCACCTTCACCCTGGACAGGGGTAGATCACACGGTTTCGGGTCTACGACCACGTACTTATTCGCCCTATTCAGACTCGCTTTCGCTACGGCTCCGTCTTCCCGACTTAACCTTGCACGTGATCGTAACTCGCCGGTTCATTCTACAAAAGGCACGCCATCACCCATTTAACGGGCTCTGACTTTTTGTAAGCGCACGGTTTCAGGTTCTTTTTCACTCCGCTTCCGCGGTGCTTTTCACCTTTCCCTCACGGTACTGCTTCACTATCGGTCACCAGGGAGTATTTAGCCTTGGCAGATGGTCCTGCCGGATTCCGACGGGGTTTCTCGTGTCCCGCCGTACTCAGGATCCGTCTCGGAGAGTGCTTGCTTTCGGTTACAGGGCTTTTACCTGCTCTGGC
>NZ_CP152049.1:1160000-1172500 GCF_038630985.1 Paenibacillus sp. FSL H8-0548 | reverse complement strand
GGATTTGCGAGGCAGTTATTACTCGTTGTTCAGTTTTCAAAGAGCAATCTATTCTTTCGTTTGTGCTGCTTGTTTTTCTCGTTGACCGCGTGTGTCTCTCGGCCAGAAATAGAATATACCATGCATCATACTAGTATTGCAAGTGTTTTTTTGAATTATATTAAAATTAACTATAATACTCTGATTTCCACCCTATTGTATGTTACATCCTAATCTAATGAATTAGATATCAAACAAATGCCCTCCGGCCGCTTCATACAACCGGGAGTACATTTTCAACGCATACGTATCCGTCATCCCGGCGATATAATCGCAAACCAGCCTTGCATTCACTTTGTCGCAAGTACGGCTCCATCTTTGCTTCTCATCCTCAGGAAGCAGATTCTTATCATGAATCATCGCATCAAACAACTTTTCAATAATTTTACCTCCACGCCATTCAAATGTCTGAACCTTCTGCGAGAAAATGACATGGTCTGCGACAAGCTTCTTCAAATCCTCAAGCAATTGCATCGCATCCTCGGCAAGAACCGCTTTGTAACGCAGCCGATTAGACGTGAAGGTGGGCTGCGGCTCCGTAATTATAATCTCATGAATGAAGCCGGACACAAGATCTGCGAATAAACGTTTCATTGATTGGCCGTTCTTGCTGCTATCCGCAAAAAAACGATGAAGAGAATCTGAAATTCTAGCCGAAGAGATGGACTTATGTTTTTGGACAATTTCATATAAATAATCTGCTTTAATGAGATTAAGTTTAAAGGCATCCTCTAAATCATAGGTTGCATAGGAAATATCATCGGCCAGTTCAATTATGGAGCATTCAAACGTTTTGTTGAGCGTCTTCCAATGATTTCCGATTTCAGACTCCGTAACCTGCAGATAATATTCCTTCTCCTGTGGAGTGAATTTATTAATTACCCACTCAAATATGTGCTCGTCCTCTTCGAATACGCTGCTTTTCGGTGGTTTGCCCGTCTCCGCCGGATTATTCACAAGCTTCATGCTGGCAGGATATTTCAAAACCGACAATAAGGCCGCTCTTGTTAAATCCAGTCCCGTCTCACTTTGATCTTCTCTGCTCGTTAATAATCTGAACGTATGTGCATTGCCTTCAAAGTTCAGCTCAAAAGCTCTCATGCACTTGTTCAAGGCGCGCTCCCCTTGATGTCCAAAAGGCGGATGACCCAGATCATGAGCTAAAGCGGCTGCTTCTATTAAAGATATATCAATTTTGCTGTCAGAGTTTTTTAAGATATTGTTTTTTTCATTTAATGTGGTGGCTATTCCACGGGCAATTTGAGATACTTCAAGGGAATGCGTCAAACGGGTACGATGAAAATCCCCTTCGCCAATTCCGATTACCTGTGTTTTGGACTGCAAACGTCGAAAAGCTGCGGAATGAATTATGCGTCCAAAATCACGTTCAAAATCATCGCGAATTGAAACCCGCTGATTTGCATTATCCATATTCCTATGCCGTTCCATATCCGAATCCACGTAGAAGGTATTGCCAGCGTGATTGTATAGTATCATTAGGGTCGCTCCTAGTCGCTTTAAGTTAAAGCCATTTTAACAATATATGGTCATTACTGTAAATGATATATCAAGAAATTGTAAAGGGGAATTCATACGTGGGAAAAGTATTCGTTTTTTATGGACCATCTGCGTCAGGAAAATCCGAAATTCAAAAAGAGCTGACCAAGAGCGGCTATCCCAAAATCATTACAGCTACGACAAGAGCGCCTAGGCCGCATGAAGAAAATGGTGTCCATTATATCTTTATGAATATCATGCAATTCAAGCAGGGGCTTCATGACAACTCTTTTATCGAATCAACCGAATATAACGGGCATTATTATGGCACTTTAAAATCCAGCATCGAAGAGGTATTGAATCAAAATAGCAATGCTCATATTGTGTTGGATTTAGCCGGCGTTCTCGCTATCAAACAGCTATACCGTGATACCATTGCCGTGTATATAGGTGCTAATGTTGAGAGCATTGCAAGAAGACTTACACTCAGAGGAAGCTTGATAGAAGATACAGCGGCCCGAATAAAAAAAGCAGAACAGGTCGAATTGAGCAGCTCCTATCTGCAGCATGCAGATGTCATCGTCTGGAACCATGATGGCTTGCATTTTGATGAGACCATGCAGCGCGTTCATGAAATCATTAAGGTCGAATAGCATGAATTCCTTCATAGTCGCTCACCCATCCAAAAACGCGGCTATTCTGTAAACATACAGGATAGCCGCGTTTTTGGTATGCCTTAACCCCACCCAGTCCATTAACCACCACTAGCTGCTCCCAGTAACGTATTCTTTCATTTCGCCTAGCTATATAAGACGAGAAAACGGACCTTTTCGCAAGTGAAGTCATGCTGCAGCAGACACATCATCCCACAGCTTTGCGTTTAAACAGCAGATACATAAAGAATGGTGCACCAATTCCGGCGGTAAAGACGCCCGCGGGTATATCCAGCGGTAGGAAGAGCATACGTCCTGCCAGATCAGCAAGTAACAATATCATAGCGCCCAGCAAAGCCGACACGGGAATGACCATTTTGTACGAATGACCGACAAGCCTTCTAGCCATATGAGGTGCTAAGAGCCCGATAAACGAGATCATGCCGGCAACGCCCACCGCTGCTCCTGCAAGCGCAACACTATAGAACAACAAAACCAAACGGCTGAGCTGAAGTCTGCTCCCCAGACCGACCGCTACCGATTCCCCTAACGATTGCACATTCAGCTCTTTGGCATAAAGGATAGATAATGGGATGAACAGCACAATCCACGGCCACAACACTTCGATATACTTCCAATTGGTTCCGTAAATACTTCCCGTCATCCAGTTCAGCACCTGTGGAGCTAGATAGGCGGGGCCGCTGATAAGCAAAAACATCGTAAGTGCACCCATGGCCGTAGAAAGCCCGATGCCAATCAGTACAAGCCTGAAAGGGGATATTCCATTTTTCCAAGCTAAAGCATAGTTCAGGGCCGCCGTAAGAAAAGCACCAACGACAGCGATCGCAGGTACCCAGTGAATACTGTAACCGGTGAACAGTGTCATGAAAGCAACAACTGCCACGGAAGCCCCTCCTGTTACGCCAAGCAGATCCGGGGAAGCCAACGGGTTCCGTATGACCCCTTGAAGTACGGCGCCTGCAACCGCCAAGGCAGCTCCAATCAAGATTGCAGCAAGGATACGCGGCAGACGGAACTGCATAATAATTAAGTCGCTTCCTTCTTCATTCTTCCCCATGAGAGACAGCAGCGTTTCCTTAACAGGAATACTCGTCCCCCCAATAGACAAACAAAGAATCGACAGAGCCAACGTCGCCAAGCCAAGAATGACCAGCGTTAAAACTGTTTTTCTCATTCGGGTGTTAGGCATGGTTCCTCCTTCTTGCCACATGGATCAGAAACGGAACGCCAATCAGCGCCGTTGCTACACCTACCGGAACTTCCTTAGGCATAAGAATGAAGCGCGAAACGAGGTCCGCACACACGAGAAGAATCGCGCCGCTCAAAGCGCAATAGGGCAGCAGCCAGCGGTAGTCGTTACCGACAAGAAACCTGCAAAGATGAGGTACAATCAGTCCGATGAAAGCGATGGGACCAGCCGTAGCCACCGAGCTACCTGCCAAAAATACTACAGCCAAAACGGACGCTGCACGTATGAGCATCATGCGCTGTCCCAAACTCTTAGCAGAGTCGTCACCTAGAGCCATGACATTGAGTGAGCCTGCCAATCCGAACGATAGAACCCAACCGATGACGAGATAAGGCAGCACAATGAGCAAATGATCGATTTGCCTGCCCGACACGGAACCAACCATCCAGAACAACGCAGCTTCAAGCGACTGCTTATTCACGAGCATAATGCCTGAAGTAATAGAAGAAGCGAATGCCGCAACGGAGGCACCCGCCAGCGTGAGCCTCATGGGTTCAAATCCGCTTCTGCCTTGCATTCCCAGTGTAAATACGAGCAGCGATGTAAAGGCAGCGCCCGCCAGAGCAATCCAAACCATACCGTTCATGGTGAGTGAAGAGCCAAGTATGGCCAGTGCAATGACTATAAATAGGACAGCACCAGCATTAATGCCGAAAATCGAGGGCGACGCCAATGGATTTTTTGTCAGCACCTGCATAATTGCTCCCGCCATAGCTAGACTTCCTCCTACTGCTGCTGCAATCAGCGCACGAGGTACTCGTGTGTTCGTAATAATAATATGAGCATCCGATTCATCGAATTGCGTATAAGCCAGCCATAATTCTTTTGCCCCAAAGGTGTGAATCCCGTATAAGATACTAGCGAGCATGCCCGCGAGCAGCAAAAGAAAACCTGCGAGCAGCCCCGCCAGCTTCATCCTACGGCTATGCAGCACTAATGCCATGCTTATTCATTCCTCTCCTTACATAAATAAGCTGACGTCTGATGATCACGACGTCAGCTTTCTCATCTATATGCCAAATTACTTGATGTCAAAATAGGCAACGATCTCATCAAGGAGCAAGTTCGCCGCCTTGTAGCCGCCTGCCGTGTTCCAAATCGCCTCATCGACTTGCACAACCTTGTTGTTCTGCACGACATTTAATTTCTTGAATAAAGGATCATTCATCCACTCTTCCACCACTTTGGCAGCATCCGTCTTGCCGACTGCCTCTGTGACAAAATAGAACAAAACATCCCCATCCATGCTAGGAATCGTTTCTTTGGACATGACCTCAATAAACGAATCCTTGTCCTGTGATTCCGGACGTGCGAAGCCAAGATCGTTCAGGAGTACGCCTGAGAACGTCTGCTTCTGATAAATCCGAACCTGAGAAGCCGAGAAGCGAGCCACCGATACTTTCGTATCTGCCTTGCTGCCAATCTTTGCTTTCACATCGGCAACACGTTTGTCAAAATCGGCCATCGCCTTTTCGCCCTCTTCGGTCTTATTGATAGCTTCCATATAAAGCTTGAAATTGATTTTCCAATCTCCGCCCAAATCCTCCGCAAATACGGTTGGCGCGATTTGGATTAACTGGTCATATATTTTATCCTGTCTGACTTTATTGCCGATAATGAGATCCGGCTTCAGGCTGGCGATCATTTCAATATTCGGTTGCAATTCATCTCCAACTGCAGTCACATCCTGCATCTCATCCTTAATATGATCATACCAGGGATCGCCAATCCAGGATTGAACGGCTCCCACCGGCTTAACGCCTACGGCAAGAAGTGCCTCTGTACCTTCATTAGTAAGAATAACGACACGTTCAGGGGTGCCTGTGATTGTCGCTTCACCCATCGCGTGCTTAACGACTCTCGGAGTTTCGGCAGAAGCTGCATCCGTTAAAGCGGTAGCTGAGACATTCGTGCTTGAAGGGGCTGAGCCGCCATTTGCTGAATTCGTATTGGACGTGCCTGCCGAGCAAGCGCTTAACAGTAAAACAAAACAAAGCAATAATGATGCAGCCATTGGTGTTCTTGATCCTCTGTACATTGAAGATATACCCACTCTCTTTAATTGATAATGATTTTCATAACCATTACCAATATAACGTATGAGCTTGCGTGGGACAATTGCATATCTTGAACGATCCGCAGGATTATTTTGAACACTTGCTTTATATTGCCCTAGCGACATGCCTACCTGTTTTTTGAACATCCGATTAAAATAGCTGTCATCTGCGAACCCAACGCTCTCTGCAATTTCCTGCAGGGTAGCATCCGTATTCAGCAGCAGCTCCTTCGCCTTGTCAATGCGAACGGCAATCATATAATCGATTGGACTCTTGCCCACCGACTGCTTGAACTTTCTAGACAGGTAGCTCACGCTGCAATCGAGAAGCTCGGCAAGCTCATCCAAGGTGACACGATCCGCATAATTCTCCTGAAGATATCTAATGGCCTGCGAGACTAGGTCCACCTTTTTGCCCTGAATTCCTTGTCTGCTCATCTGGCTCAAAAGCTCATATACAAACTGATAGAATAATATTTTAATATGAAATTTCTCCAGTATGCTCGTCTGCAGCCACTCCTGCTCCATCCGCTCCACTCTGTGATATAAAGGAATCGGATATTCCGGGACAAAGCTGTATTGGAGTTGAAACGGATTGTCTGTCTCCATCAGCTTGAGCAGCGGCTGGCGGGCAGGCAGAGCGAGAAATGCTTTATAAAAAATCATGTAATATTCATAAAAATCCTGGGCGGCAATATCCAGGCACATTCCCTTGCCGCCATGCAAAACATGAAATCGATCCACAATGAATGCCGTCCCATCCAGCCATACCTTTGCGCTGCCTCTAATGGCGTACACAAATGCGCTTGTCGGCAAGCGGTAGGAGCGCAACTCCTCACCTGGCTCCATGATCGTGTGACGCACATCCATCACTTTGATCGAGGCTTGGTTCCATAGCAATAGGTGATCACTCATTTTCATTGAGTCATTTCATTCCTTTCTAACGTGACAGCTTAACGATCACAAACTACCACCCATTATATATGATAATGATTCTCAATTACAATAGATAGATATTGTTTTCTGAGCAGCCCAGTTTATTTTTTGTACTATGCTAGCCGTCATGAGCCCTCCTTCCACTATGATTGCTACCGTATTTATCCTCAACCTGCGACATTTTCTAATGAGTGCTGCGATGGTCGGTCAGTTGACTGGGTATAATTATCAATACCGTTCCCTATACGCCGGAGGATTCTTCACTGTGGTTCCAAGTTGCGCCTCTGGGCACGAAAAACCATAAAAGCCTTGATATACAACAATATCATTAACTTAAGAAAGCTATTAAACACAAAAATTGCCCCCTTTAGAATGATGCCTAAAGAGGGCAATTTTATTAGACTATACCGTTAAGTTAATGGCATTATGATATACATGACTTATATTGTTTAAAATATGAGGGAGCAGATAGATTGGCTAGACATCATTCTCCTCAGAGAGTATCTCCAGCCGCTCCTCAAAGCTCAGTTTTGGACAAGTACCGCAATAACCGCTCTTGGTGCCAGTGTTTTTAAGCTGATAAGCTAAACAGCAATATCGACGTAAATAGTATGCACTTTCAGGATGCAGTGGATGTGGAAAGCTTCGAAACTTCGCGGTTAGGGGATTGCCGCACCTCGGTGCCATTAGAATATCCCAATCAGCCATAATAAGCTGAAGGCGTTCCTTCGTCCCCCAAATACTTCGATTGCTTTCCATGCGCGCATAAAAATTTTGAAGATTATGAGAAATCAACGACCACATCACTTTAACACTGCTTCCCGTAAGGGCCGATACTGCATCAAAGATATTCTCCGTATGCTGCAGCACAAGATAGAAGTATTCCGCCACTATAACGCTGCGCTCTTTCGAATCCAACTGAGACACTATACTTGGAAGCTCAAGCTTTGTTTGATATTCCATGGACGCTTGATTTGTCATCCGAAAACGTACATCTGAGGGAGCAGAAGCTAGTCGGAAATCAAATAAGCTAATTGCTGAAATCAGTCCCATAAATAATACAGAATAACGCTTCGCGAATAAAGTGCCCACTACTCTTTGATCGGGATTCCCCAATTGTGCTGCTTGCAAATTGATAATAGATGCTCCTGTAGATAAATCAAGCAGGTCCGCAGCTGCAAAAGGATAAGGCTCATCCTCAGACTCTCGAAAAGAGATACGAAAGTTATTTTCCAAAAAGGACGCTGCGCTCTGTGAATTTATAAATTCAGACATAGTCCTTCCCTTTCTAAATGAAGAGCCGGCTCGTTTATTCAATCATTTTCAAAACGTCATCTACAATCAGTCCACGACCGATTACACCCCAGCCTTTAAATAACCAGTAGGAATCCGTTTCATAAACCATATTGGACTGTACAGCGGGAACCTTGCTCCACAATACACTCTTGTTTATGCTGTTCAGATTATCGCGCCCATTCGGATCAACCTCTAGTACGACGTAATCAGCATCTAAATCGGGAATTATTTCTAAAGATAGATCGCTTCGCTGCTCATCGGGAGTAAGTGCTGTCTTCGAGAAACCGAGATCATGATACAGCAGTGTATTCGTCGGGTGGCCTTTTTCAGCATAAATTTGAAGATTCTTCTCTCTCACCCTCAGATATGCGAGCTGATTATTTTCCAAGCCGTTAATTTTCTCACTCGCCTGCGCCGTTTTCAGCTCCAGCTCAGCAATTTTTTCTTTTGCCATTTCTACCTTGTCGTAAAGCTCAGCGACCTTTAATAAATCCTGAGTCCAATACGTTGTATCATCTTCATATTCAAGCCACTCTGTCCCAAGTACAATTGTGGGCGCAATCTTCTCCAGTTGTGCATAGGTCTCTTCTGCCGTCCGGCTCTCAATAAGAATGACATCCGGCTCAAGCTGGGCAATAGCTTCAAGATTCGGGCTATCTGCTGAGCCTACAAGCTGAACACCTTCAAGCTCGCTTGCCATATAAGCAAGATAATCTCCACCATACCGAACCTCTACGTTTACGCCATAAGGCTTCTCGCCAATCGTGAGGAGATGATCAATATAGGCAGCTGATAGGACAACAATTCTATCAATCTTCGTCGGAACAATGGCTTCTCCTTTTAGATGAGTAATCGTTCGCGTTGCTTCCCCTGCTACTTCTACAACTGGTTCTTGTTCAGATGACTGCTCCTGATTCACACTGTTCTTTCCGCAAGCTGCCATTGTTATCAGCAAAATGACTAGAAAGACCATGGGTGCTATTCTGTTCTTAAACATTTGTTTCTGTTCCTCTTCTCTATTTAATAATAATAATCATTATCACTAATGATAGAGAAGTGTAGGCTGATTCGCAATGGATTATTCCGGCTTATACTGGTGGATCATTTCACCATTCTAAACTCCCAAATGTACTGCTATGTCATTCATTCCCCGCATTCTACCCGTCGGACCTAATATTTTGAACAACAGATCATTGGCATTATGAACACATTTATTCCGGACAGCGTCTAACGCGGTCCACTGCTCAGACTGAAGCAGCATATGTAGCCGTTGTCTTGCTTCTAGCGTAGGATCCGCCATCAAAAAAATATGATCTGCATTAAACAATACTAAGTCCTTCAGTTGAATATCAACAGCCCACTCTAGGCCTGGAAATTCACGAGGCAGCGTAAAACCAAGATCATCATAAAGAAGGCTGCCAGTTTGATTCAATTTTCCATAAACTCGATAATAGTCCGGTCTCACTCGTATAAAATAAGCGGTCGTCTGCCCCCAGCGTGCTCGAATATTGTTTTTAATCGATTCCTTTCGTTCTACATACTTGTCTACCCAATTCGCTGCCTGCTTCTCCCTACCCAGTATTTTTGCCATATGCTCCAGCATCGTCCCATAATGATTTGAATGTGTCAGAACTGCAGTAGGCGCGATTTGATTTAAAGCTTCATCCTGAATCAAACGATCACTCGTAATCATAATATCGGGCTTTGTTCTCAGCAATATGTCGTAGTTCGATTTGCGGCTGTCGAGCGCAAGTCCTTCTTGCGTATATTCACTAAGCTCTATTTCAGGGTAAGAAGAGGAAACTCTCTCCGCGTAAGATAAAGCAGCTACCGGCCTTAAGCCCAGCGTAAGCAAATGATCATCAAGCCCGTAGTAAAGGGCTGCAATGCGATGGCATTTGTTTTTTATGTATAATGTAGGTGGAACACCCTCAGCCTTCTTAAACACTCTGCTAAAATAGTGCTCATCCTTATAGCCTACTTGCTCAGCTACCTCTTTTGCTTTTTTAGACGAGAACAGCAATTGCTTTGCTTTGGCCATCCGCTGCTTAACAAGATATTCTGTCGGAGTCATATTCATTTGCTGCTTGAAGGTTCGCGTAAAATGATTCATGCTGAAGCCTGCCATTTGGGCTAGCTGCTCTATTTTGATATCCTGGATATAATGCTCATTCATGTACGCAATCGTTCGCTCCATTCCTACTGGAGTATAATTATCGGTCTGCGAGTTCTCAATGTTCATGACTTCATGAAGCAAATCCGAAAGTATCATTCTCTTTGAGTGACGATCGGGCAGCAGTGAACTTGCTTTCCTATTAAGCAATTGCTCTATAAGGCCCTTGATCTGAGGAGATTGACCAGACACTCCGAGCTTGCCCTTAAGTATAAAATCAGGTCGCTTGGTCATCCAGCCTGCATCATTCTTGATCAATTGAACGCCTGTAAATAAAATTAATGAATACTGAACTGGACTATCATTATTAGACTTTCCTTCAATAATCATATCTGGCTGCAAAATAAATAAATCGCCCTTGGCTGCTGGAAAAATAGCACCGTTAATGACAAGAATACCTTTACCGCTTGTTATGCTGCATAACGCGTAGGTATGCAGAGTTCTCTGTATTAAAATAGGTTTGGCTTCACAACGATAGTGATAACTTCGTATAGAAGTGAAAAATAACTTCTCCAGTAGACGTGTAGGGTTAGCGTTATGCATTACTCAACTTCCTTTCTGCAGTGAGCTCTTCCATCGGCATCAAAATTCCCGTTCAGTATCATTGATTTATTAAGCTTACCATAAGACTCAGATATTAGGACGAGTAAACAACGCAAAAAGCTCTTTAGATCAAGGTTATGATCTAAAGAGCTTTCTTTGTGTTCATTTAATGCGCGTGGAGGGACTTGAACCCCCACGTCGTGAAACGCCAGATCCTAAGTCTGGTGCGTCTGCCAATTCCGCCACACGCGCAAGTAAGAAAAAATGGTGAGTCATGTAGGATTCGAACCTACGACACCCTGATTAAAAGTCAGGTGCTCTACCAACTGAGCTAATGACTCATAGTAGTGGTGGAGGATGACGGGATCGAACCGCCGACCCTCTGCTTGTAAGGCAGATGCTCTCCCAGCTGAGCTAATCCTCCATGGGAACATAAAAATCCACATATACAGACTTGCTTCACTTTAGTACAAGTGAAACATTTGCACATTGAAAACTGGATACGAAAGATAGGTTTGCTGAACCTTTATGCTGCTGTCTACCGGATGTATGGGTCACAGTAAACGTGTTTAGGATAAGCCCTCGACCGATTAGTATTCGTCAGCTACACACATTGCTGTGCTTCCACCCCGAACCTATCAACCTCGTCGTCTTCAAGGGGTCTTACATACTGGGAAATCTCATCTTGAGGGGGGCTTCGCGCTTAGATGCTTTCAGCGCTTATCCCGTCCGTACTTGGCTACCCAGCGGTGCTCCTGGCGGAACAACTGGTACACCAGCGGTACGTCCATCCCGGTCCTCTCGTACTAAGGACAGCTCCTCTCAAATTTCCTGCGCCCGCGACAGATAGGGACCGAACTGTCTCACGACGTTCTGAACCCAGCTCGCGTACCGCTTTAATGGGCGAACAGCCCAACCCTTGGGACCTACTTCAGCCCCAGGATGCGATGAGCCGACATCGAGGTGCCAAACCTCCCCGTCGATGTGGACTCTTGGGGGAGATAAGCCTGTTATCCCCAGGGTAGCTTTTATCCGTTGAGCGATGGCCCTTCCATTCGGTACCACCGGATCACTAAGCCCGACTTTCGTCCCTGCTCGACTTGTAGGTCTCGCAGTCAAGCTCCCTTATGCCTTTGCACTCTGCGAATGATTTCCAACCATTCTGAGGGAACCTTTGGGCGCCTCCGTTACATTTTAGGAGGCGACCGCCCCAGTCAAACTGTCCACCTGACACGGTCCCCGAACCGGTTTCACGGTTCTAGGTTAGAACTCCGATACGATCAGGGTGGTATCCCAACGGTGCCTCCACACAAGCTGGCGCTCATGCTTCGTAGGCTCCCACCTATCCTGTACAGATCGTACCAAAGTTCAATATCAAGTTACAGTAAAGCTCCATGGGGTCTTTCCGTCTTGTCGCGGGTAACCTGCATCTTCACAGGTATTAAAATTTCACCGGATCTCTCGTTGAGACAGCGCCCAAGTCGTTACGCCATTCGTGCGGGTCAGAATTTACCTGACAAGGAATTTCGCTACCTTAGGACCGTTATAGTTACGGCCGCCGTTTACTGGGGCTTCGGTTCACAGCTTCGGGTTACCCCTAACCGCTCCCCTTAACCTTCCAGCACCGGGCAGGCGTCAGCCCGTATACTTCGCCTTACGGCTTCGCACAGACCTGTGTTTTTGCTAAACAGTCGCTTGGGCCTTTTCACTGCGGCCCCCTCGGGCTATAAACCCTACCGAGGCACCTCTTCTCCCGAAGTTACGAGGTCATTTTGCCGAGTTCCTTAACGAGAGTTCTTCCGCGCGCCTTAGCATACTCTGCTCGCCTACCTGTGTCGGTTTGCGGTACGGGCACCTAGATCTCACTAGAGGCTTTTCTTGACAGCCGGAGTACATGACCTTCGCTACTGTAATTTTCGCTCCCCATCACAGCCCAGCCTTATAGTGTGCGGATTTGCCTACACACTAGCCTCACTGCTTAGACGGACTATTCCATCAGTCCGCGTCACTGCCCTTCTGTGTCACCCCATTGCTCAA
>NZ_CP152049.1:15000-187500 GCF_038630985.1 Paenibacillus sp. FSL H8-0548 | reverse complement strand
AGGTGCAAGCACCTCTTCAACTCCGCTCGACTTGCATGTATTAGGCACGCCGCCAGCGTTCGTCCTGAGCCAGGATCAAACTCTCCATTTTGGTGTTTGAAATGCTCATTACTTTTTTATCGCTTTTTCGCTTATCCCGAAGGATTTGCGAGGCAGTTATTACTCGTTGTTCAGTTTTCAAAGAGCAATCTTTTCTTTCGTGTCAACCGTGTGTCTCATTGGCGACTTTTATAATATATCACACATGCCCAAGTTATTGCAAGTTATTTTTTTAATTCTTTTTTTGAAGCTTGTTTACTTACTCTTGGCGCGAGAAATAATATAGCATGTACTTGCCACTCGAGTCAACCCTTTAACCAAACCTTTTTATTACCTCTACACAATAACCCATTGAAGACCCGCGATCAAGGCAATTCCGGGAATCCCGAGTATAAGCACCGTACTGATCGTTGCCGGATTTAATGGTATATACATAGCAGGTACCAGCTCAGAATAATTCAGCAGATACAGCAGACCTGCAGCCAAAACTAAGTGAAGGCAAAAGCTGCGAAGCATTCCCCATGATAGTTTATTTTTCAGAATAACCGCAATCAATAATACCGTCGATGCAATAAATACAGCCATCCAAACTGTTTTCATTTTATAACTCCCCTCCAGCTTGGCCAATTATTACTTGTACGTTTCGCTAATCGAAGGAGCATATCGTACCTTTTCTCCGCTGTAACCATACAATGGATGGCATAATCAATTTGATCTGTGCCCATCGCGTAATTAAAGAAACGATTAGCATTCTCCCAATCCCGATGCGCCTCTGAAATTTCTAATCGAATTTCACTCATATAGTTCGTCTCTTGTTCCAATTCGGCAATTTGCTGCTTCTTCAACACGATTACAACCTCCCGCTTGTCCGATTTACATATAGCCCATTACTATATGTATAAACGAGGAGGACAAAATAGAACGCATCTCATTGCTTCCCTTCATCTGCAGAAGCAAGCGTAAACGGCTGTAGCCGTCCTTTAAAGGGAGAGCTCGTTTCGCAGTGATAGATAATTGAAAACTTATAAATTCTTATATGTCGAAAAAAGCGACAGGTCGAGTTAACTCGACCTGTCGCTTTTTCAAAAAAACATAAAACTAATTGATTTCTCTTCGACCTTCTAGCGCTTTCGAGAGAGTGACCTCATCTGCATATTCAAGATCGCCGCCAACCGGCAATCCATGCGCAATTCGGGTTACACGAATACCAAAAGGCTTGATCAGCCTAGATAGATACATCGCAGTTGCCTCACCCTCAATATTCGGGTTAGTTGCGAGTATAAGCTCCTGAATACGCTCATCACTAAGACGTCGCAGCAGCTCGGCGATTCGAATTTCATCTGGACCAATGCCCTCCATAGGTGAAATCGCACCTTGCAGTACATGATATTGCCCTTGAAAATCCTTCATTCGTTCAATGGCTACAAGATCCTTCGAATCTTGAACGACACAAATAACGGATTGATCACGAGATTTATCCTGACAAATTCTGCACGGATCCGTATCGGTAATATTGCAGCAAACCGAGCAATAGAACAAATTGCGCTTAACGCTTACTAGCGCCTTCGCAAAGTCAATGACGTCGTCTTCTTTCATTCGAAGCACGTGGAACGCTAGACGAGCGGCCGTTTTGGGCCCAATGCCCGGCAATCGCGTAAAAGCATCAATTAATTTCGCTATCGGTTCGGGGTAATACAAAACTCGGTACAGCTCCTTTCAAGCGGAAGCAATGCTGCTTCTTAGAACAATCCTGGTATCTTCATTCCACCAGTAAATTTACCCATATCTTTATTCGCAAGCTCATCAACTTTAGAGAGCGCATCATTAACAGCTGTAAGGACCAGATCCTGCAGCATTTCTACATCCTCTGGATCAACCGCTTCAGGTTTAATTGTAATGCTTAAAAGTTTTTTATGGCCATTCGCCTCAACGGTAACAACTCCGCCGCCTGCAGATCCTTCAACTGTTTTTGTTTCAAGCTCTTCCTGTGCCTTCATCATTTGATCCTGCATTTTCTTCACTTGCTTCATCATTTGGTTCATATTGTTCATTACAGTCACCTCATCATTAGAATTTAGTTTTTGTCCTTGATAACTACCAGATCCTCACCAAAAAGCTTAACAGCTTCTTCTACCCACTCAGGCCTGCTTGATGCCTGAGGGGCATTAGTTCTCTCGGGCTCGAGCTCCAGCGTTTCAATCTTCTGAGCGGCAGCACCCTGCGATGCCGCCTGCCAATCCTTCAGCATGACCGTAACAATCCGAAACGAACTGCCTAGGACAGTATTCATAACCTTCTCAATAATATCACGATTCGCTGGTTTTTCGGTGGTTTCTCGGTGCATCGTATTTTTGAACGCCACAAGGATGGCATCATCAGCAGATGCAACGGGCTCGCCGTCCTTCAACCATGCGTGTACAGTGATCTTGGCATCCTTCACGCCTTGAAGTACATCATTCCATTTCATACGGATCTGATTAAACTCAGGGCTGCCTGCCGTTGCTAAATAGGGATCAAGCTTAACCGACGATCTGACGATGCCGCCTGATCCGCCAAATGAGCTGCGAACCGCGCTTGTGCGCGCCGCTTGCTTGCCCGCAGCTTGATCTGATGAAGAAGCTCCCGAACTTATACCGTTCTGGAGCACTTGCTCTAGCTTTCGCTCTAGCGCTTCAACCTGCTGTCGCAAACGAGCAACGTCGGCTGACTGCGAACCGCTTGTGGCAGTACCGCTCATTTCAGCTTGTGGCGCGCCTGCGCCCTCGTCTAATGTACACAGCTTCATCAGCGCAACCTCAAATAAGGTTTGAGGCTGTGATGCATGCTTCAGCTCTACCTGGTAACGATTGAGCGTATCAATCATTGCAAACAAGCGAACCGGCGTGAAGGCATCAGCCATCGCTTTAAAACGTTCCGGATCAACAATCCGCTCCGTTGCTGCTCCTCCTTGAGGCGCAAGCTTCATTACAAGCAAGTCACGGAAATAATATATCAAATTTTCCATGCATTTGTCCGCGCTTTTTCCAGCTTGCATCAAGCTCTCTACGAGCGGCATAACCGCTGCAACATTTCGATCTTTAACAGCCTCTGCGAGCTGATAGAAATGATCCGCTGCCATACCGCCAGTTACATCCACTGCTGCCTCAAGGGTAATGCGACCATCAGCAAATGCAGATACTTGCTCCAGCAAGCTGATCGCATCGCGCATTCCGCCTTCTGATAGTCTGGCGATATAAGCTATCGCGTCCTCTTCAGCCTCTATGCCTTCTTCGCGGCAAATCTTTATCAAGTGCTCTGTCTGCTCATCGAGTGAAACCTGTCTGAAGTCGAAGCGTTGACAGCGCGAGATAATCGTAGCCGGCAGCTTATGCGGTTCAGTCGTGGCTAAGATAAAAATAACATGCCCTGGCGGCTCCTCCAATGTCTTGAGTAGAGCATTGAATGCCTCTGCCGTAAGCATATGTACTTCATCTATGATGTAAACCTTGAACTGCACTTCTGAAGGAGCATAACGCACTTTATCACGAATATCACGAATTTCATCAATACCGCGGTTAGATGCAGCATCAATCTCTATGACATCCATAACGTTGCCAGCAGTGATTCCTATGCAAGCATCACATTCATTACAAGGTTCATCCGCTGGGCCCCTTTCACAGTTAACCGCTTTCGCCAAAATCTTCGCAGCGCTGGTTTTTCCTGTTCCTCGTGGTCCATTAAAAAGATACGCATGCGATACACGCTGTTCACGTATTGAATTTTGCAGTGTTTGGATAATATGCTGTTGTCCAACCATGTCCCGAAACGTCTGCGGACGCCAGGCACGGTATAAAGCGATATGTGACACACAGACCTTTCCTTTCACGTTGCCTTTTCATTACAAAACATAATTGCTATCTCCTATTATACAACAACTATGTAGCAAGGTGAAACGGTTATCGACATCCTTTGGCGGCGTCAGCGCGTTTCATTCCGGAGAAATATAGAGAAAGTATGACGAAATGTTCTACTTTCCTATATTTTGAGAAGAAACGACTTCGTCGTCCTTGTCTAAGGACAAGAAGTTTATCTCTTCGCAACTCTAGTAAAACAAAATATTTATAAACAAAAAACACCTGCAATCGCTATTTCCGACAAAAACATCGAACAGCGCTCACAGGTGCTACTTTTGCTATTGGTATTTACATTTAGAAAATATTTAGTACCGTGCACCTACTCCTGATAAATGCGACCCAGACGACATCCTTGCACTACAGCTCGAGTCAGGCACTCCCCCGGCACATGAACTAATTTGCTTATGGCTGCTTCCTTCCGGACCTGACCGGGTTCACAAACGTCCATTGCGGAGGACCCAACTGTCAACACTGCTCGCAAGTGCCAAGACTCTACATCAGCATAACCTCAAGTAGGAATTCAACCTCGCTACAGCGGATTGCGAGTTACAGGGCACCGCTACCTCCCCATCTAGCACGGCAAAAATAAGTATAGCTGATTTAGGCACAAAGCGCAACTCGTACATCTAAATGGAGACTGGCAACTTATTCTATTTCTTCGCCTCTACATGAACGTTATAACGCGGCATATTATATTGCACAACGGATTGGGCTTCGGCAAGTAATTTCTCCGCTTGCTCGTCTGACAAAGATTTATTTACCTTTATATTTACATGCAGATCATTGCCATTAAAGTAAATTTGCGTATGCTCAATACCAGACAACGGCCTCAGCACCTGCTCAACAAAGTTGCCATCTGCATTATAATTCAAATATTGATACCGATTCGGCAAGTTTGGATTGCTGTTAGAGTACCCCATGTAGCCATCATGACCATAGGTTTTCAATCTGTTTTCTTGCTCACTTCTTCCACATCCAGAAAACGTTAGGACCAGCGCAGCTGCAAGTACCACCGTGAGTGCTAGACGCATGAAATTGAACGGTTTCTTATCCAATCAAAAAACCTCCCTTCTATCCAATAGGATGGCTGAGGGAGGCTCTTGTATTCTGCCAAATAAAAGCAAAATAATTTGTAAGATTAGATGCCGTATTTCTTCTTGAAACGATCGACGCGGCCGCCAGCATCCAGGAACTTTTGCTTACCCGTGTAGAATGGGTGGCATTGGGAACAAACCTCTACGCGAACAACCGGTTTAACTGAACCAGTCTCGAAGGAATTTCCACAAGCGCAAGTTGCTGTAATGACGTGGTATGTCGGATGAATAGCTTGTTTCATCTCGTTCACCTCTTTCTGCCCTGAATCGCATGCGGATTCAGAGTTAAATCACACATCTCGGATTATAGCACGAACTGATTTGCAGTTGCAATGAATAATCGCTCATATGTTAATATCCACCGGTTTTAACATCTGTTTGGCATTTAGCGAAGCAGCCCCGCTGGAGGAACATGAGTATAGGAGCCAATAACAACATCAGGCAGCTCCTGGCGAAATATTTCAAGCATCTGCTTCATTCCATAAATTTCACCCTGCGCTTTTGGAATGATAGCCAAATAGCTTTCAGGATCGATATTAAGGTTGCGCATTTGAATCAGCTTAAGACCTGTACGCTTTACGAAACCAATCATAGCTTCAATTTCTTCTTCACGATCGGTTACACCTGGAAAAATTAAATAGTTAATCGAAGTATATACCCCATTATCTGAAGCATATTTTAGGGATTTCTCTACATTTTTGAGCGTATAGCCTCGAGGCTTGTAATACGCATTATAATGATCATCAAGCGCGCTGATCGTACTTACACGCATAAGATTAAGACCAGCATCTACGATAGCACGCATGAAATCGGTCAAACCTGCGTTTGTATTGATATTGATATAGCCAAGCGAAGTTTGACTCCGGACACGATTCATCGCCTCGACGATAATTCGCGCCTGTGTTGAGGGCTCGCCCTCACAGCCTTGTCCAAAGCTAATGATGGATTCCGGCTCCTTCAAATGCTCCAGCATAATTTCGACAACCTCATCTACCGTCGGTTTAAAATTCATGCGCGTCTGAGGCGCAACAAAACCGCTATCATCAGGTTGCTCCGAAATACAGCCAAAGCAGCCCGCATTGCAGGAATAGGAAACAGGAACAGCACCCTCCCAGCGTCCTAAAAATGTGTTGGAAGAGGTCAAGCATTCATAGCCCAAAGCACAATTGGACAAATGCTTGTACAAACGATTTTCCGGGTATTTGGCAAGCAAACGATCTACTTGAATTCCCAGCTCATCACGGTCGCAATTTAGCGGGTCCCATTTCTCCGGATTATCGCTTTGCTCAGCGGTGACGTAAAAGTTGCCATCCTTCCATACGACAGCGGTATATCCAAACAAAGGGAGCTTCTCATTCTTGTCCGCCTTCACATAACCAGGCAGGCACAGACGAGTGAACCCTTGCGGCAGCAAAGCACCAACCGACTGAGCTCCGCCTGGTATCACCTGCATCTCACCTGTGTTAGGATTAAGCCCGATTGGCCTAGTGAAAGGCAGGCTTACCAACGTCGCTCCATTAGGAAGAGGAATAAGCTCATCCTCCATAATTTCGACGATCATATCACCGCTTCTTCCCAGAGCTATAAAGTCCGGGTGATCAAATACATTGCCTTGTTCATCCGCATATACGAGATTCATGTTGTTCTCCCTCCTGCGGTCTTACGATCCGTGCGTCGTTCTAGGTGTAGTAGGCCGCCTGCTGGTCGTTGTTGCACTGCTTTTCATACCGGACCGCTCCGGTTTTGCTTCTATTGTAGTATCCAATGACATAAGGAACTGTTCGTTATTTTCGGTTTCCTTAAGCTTCTTCAAGAAATTATCAACATAATCAGGCGTATCGGTCATACCTCTGCGTATAGCCCATACCTTATCAAGCTCATCCTTCGTAAGCAGCATCTCTTCACGTCTTGTACCTGATCTACGCATATCAAGCGCAGGGAAAATACGACGCTCGGAAAGCTTGCGATCGAGGTGAAGCTCCATATTGCCTGTACCTTTAAATTCTTCATAAATGATATCATCCATACGCGAGCCCGTTTCAATTAACGCAGTCGCCAGTATGGTCAGGCTTCCGCCCTCTTCCACATTCCGAGCCGATCCAAAAAAACGTTTTGGCCGATGGAAGGCAGCTGGATCAATACCACCGCTAAGTGTGCGGCCAGATGGAGGAATGACTAGGTTATAAGCTCTAGCTAGACGAGTAATACTATCCATAAGGATGACAACATCCTTCTTATGCTCAACAAGGCGAAGCGCCCGCTCAAGCACAAGCTCTGCTACTTTAATATGGTTCTCAGGAAGCTCATCGAAGGTTGAGGCAATAACCTCGCCTTTAACGGAGCGCTGCATATCAGTAACTTCCTCTGGACGCTCATCAATGAGCAGTACAAACAATTTAATATCGGGTCGGTTTTCAGAAATACTGTGGGCTATTTCTTTGAGTAGCAATGTCTTACCAGTCTTCGGAGGGGCAACAATAAGACCGCGCTGACCAAGTCCTACAGGAGCAAGCAAATCCATCATTCGAGTAGATAGCTTCGATGAAGTCGTCTCAAGCACCAGCTTCTTTTCTGGATAAAGAGGGGTAAGCGCAGGAAAGTGAAGTCGTTCCGATGCTGTTTCCGGATTTTCGCCATTGACGGCACTTACCTGCAGCAATCCAAAGTAACGTTCATTTTCTTTTGGCGGACGGCATTTCCCGGATACGAGATCACCGCTCCTAAGATCAAATCTACGAATTTGCGATGCGGAGATATAAATATCTTCCTTGCTCGGCAAATAGTTAATAGGCCGTAAAAATCCGAAGCCTTCTGACAAAATATCCAGCACGCCCTCCATGAACATAAGGCCGCTTTTCTCTGCTTGTGCACGTAGAATAGCAAAAATTAATTCTTTCTTCTTGAGAGTCCCGTAATACGGAACCTGAAATTGCTTCGCTAATTTATATAGATCCGTCAATTTCATCTCTTCTAGATCGGCAATCTGAAGGTCTGTCATGTCCTCACCACTTTATTCAGTTTTCATTATAAGTTCGTTTATCTATTAAAAAATAGATTGATTAATCATCATTGCCGATTTAAACGGCTTCTATTCCCCAGTATCTGTTTCACGCCATACTTCCGCGCCTAAGCGACATAGATTCTCTACTAAATTGTCGTAGCCCCGATCAATATACTCAACGCCAGAAATTTCAGTAACTCCTTCATCTACAGTCAGCGCAGCCACAACCAAGGCTGCTCCTGCGCGCAAGTCCGCCGCCTTTACTTTAGCAGCATTCAGCTTACCGCCCTCAATAACAGCCGAACGGCTTTCTAAGCGAATATTTGCACCCATTCGTGTAAGTTCAGGGACATGTTTAAATCTGGTTCCATAAACATAATCGGTCAAAATGCTAACTCCACTCGCCTGTGTGAGCAAGGTAGTCATCGGTGATTGCAGATCCGTAGGAAAGCCCGGATAGACGAGTGCTTTCACATCAATGGACGAATAAACAGGTCCACCAATAATACGTATGGACTCATCCATCTCAATAACCTGAACACCCATCTCCTCCAGCTTAGCAGTCATGGCTTCCAGATGTTTAGGAATAACATTATCAATGAGAACATCACCGCGCGTTGCGGCTGCTGCAATCATATACGTTCCGGCTTGAATTCGATCTGGAATAATGGAGTGGCGGCAGCCGTGAAGCTGATCGACCCCTTCAATACGGATCGTTTCAGTACCTGCGCCTTTGATTTTTGCACCCATGGCATTTAGGAGAGTGGCTACATCTATAATTTCAGGCTCTTTTGCCGCATTTTCAATAATCGTTTGCCCTTGGGCTCGCGAAGCTGCCAGCATAATATTAATTGTCGCGCCAACACTGGATACATCGAGATAAATTTTCGCACCACGCAGCTGCTTGGCCGAAATTCGAATAGAGCCGTGCTCATTAGTTACCGTAGCACCCAATGCTTCAAACCCTTTAATGTGTTGATCAATAGGTCTTGGCTCAAAATTACAGCCGCCAGGCAAACCGATCGTAGCTTCACCAAATCGACCAAGCATAGCTCCCATCAAATAATAGGAGGCACGCAATAATTTAACTTTACCGTTTGGCATTGGCTTAGAAATGAGCTTAGAAGGATCAATCCGCATCATGTCGCCGTCGCGTCTTACTGTAGCGCCAAGCTCCTCCAGAATTTCACTGTATACCGCTACATCACTTATAGCCGGCAAATTATCTAATATAACTTCTGATTCTGCCAAAATAGCAGCTGGCACAAGCGCAACCGCGCTGTTCTTAGCACCGCTGATTTGAACGGTTCCGCGAAGCGGTCGTCCACCGCGTATCATCAATTTCTCCATTTAATTGTAGTTCCTCCCGTAGACTTGGAAGAGAATAAAGGAAAAACCGCCAAAGCAAGCCAGTGTTAAGCCCACTTGCCGTTTTGAGGCGGTTGATTCCTTTGCTCCTAGTTATTACACTAACTAATACGATGATTATCTCTTGCTATTGTCGTTCAAGTCCGTAACGACATATCATTCTGAGACATTATAACATATTGCGCCTCAAAATAGTAAAGCATGTTTTGGCACTGCTAGAAAATGAAAAAACGACATCGTCTTCGAGCAAGCGACGATGCCGTTTATACGCTGTATTACGAGCCTATTGCAAAACGACTAGGAGAGCTACCGCCTCGCAGCTGCATATTTACTGCAATTCGCATCTCATCAATGTCGAATGGCTTGGTAAAATGCATTAACGCCCCAAGATCTGTCGCTTCCTTTATCATATCTAATTCACCATATGCGGTCATCATGATCACTTTAATATTACGATCGATAGCTTTCACATGCTTTAAAATTTCAAGACCATCCATACCAGGAATCTTCATATCCAACAGCAAAAGATCGGGAGCGTCATTCTTTACAATTTGTAAAGCCAGCTTACCATTAGATGCTTGGAACGTATCATAACCCTCACTGCTGAACACTTCCATGAGCAATACGCGAATACCGTTCTGATCATCAACGATCAATACTTTCTTCTTATCCAACTCCAAATCCCCCCGCGACTGAGCTTACCTCCAAAAATGGCCAACTCTTCCATAATCGTTAATATATTCGCTAAAGCGGGTATATAATCCTTCTCACAAAGAGAAAAACTTATTAGAAGTTGCTGCAGAATTTATCGTCGACAAAAATAGCGGGAAACTACTCCGAATAATTAAGCGCAGCTTGTACAAATCCGCGGAACAATGGCTGCGGACGATTCGGTCTGGATGTGAATTCCGGATGGAATTGAACAGATAAGAACCACGGATGCTCCGCAAGCTCCACCATTTCCACAAGACGGCCATCAGGAGATGTGCCTGAAATAGTTAGACCCGCTGCTTCAATTGCTTCACGATATTCATTATTGAACTCATAACGATGACGATGACGTTCGTATACCAGCTCATCTCCATATTCGCGTTCAGCAAGTGTACCTGGCTTAAGTTTGCATGGATACAGACCGAGACGCATTGTACCGCCCATATCCTCAATATCCTTCTGATCAGGAAGCAAATCAATAACAGGGTACGGAGTAGATGGATTAATTTCCGAACTGTTGGCATTAGCTAGTCCAAGTACATTCCGAGCATATTCAATAACAGCTACCTGCATGCCTAAGCAGATACCGAAGAATGGAATCTTATTTTCACGTGCATATTTAATAGCAGAAATTTTGCCCTCAATACCGCGATCACCGAAACCGCCTGGCACTAGAATGCCGTGTACGCCTCCAAGCTGCTCTTGGATGTTCTCATTCGTAAGCTCGTCTGCATGAATCCAACGAATCTTAACAACTGAATCCGACGCTATGCCTGCATGCTCAAGCGATTCTACGATACTAAGATAAGCATCGTGCAGCGCAACATATTTTCCGACGATTGCGATTTCAGTCGTCTTATGAAGAGACTTCACGCGCTTGACAAGCGCTTCCCACTCGCGCATATCCGGTTGTTCCGTTTGAAGCTTCAGATGGTTGACGACAATCTCATCAAGACCCTCCTCACGAAGCATCAATGGCACCTCATACAATGTCGAAGCATCGCGGCATTCTACTACTGCATTCGCATCGATATCGCAGAACAAGCCAATTTTGCGCTTCAAATCTTCGGCAAGCGGATGCTCTGTGCGGCATACAATCACGTTAGGCTGAATGCCGATGCTGCGAAGCTCTTTAACACTATGCTGAGTCGGCTTCGTTTTCACTTCGCCTGCAGCTTTAATATAAGGAATAAGCGTAACGTGAATATACATCACATTATCGCGACCAATATCACTTTTAATTTGACGAATAGCTTCAAGGAATGGCAAGCTCTCAATGTCGCCTACAGTACCGCCGATTTCAGTAATAACAACGTCGGATCCCGCTTCTTTGCCAGCGCGGAATACACGCTCTTTAATTTCATTCGTAATATGCGGAATAACCTGAACCGTACCGCCCAAATAGTCGCCCCGACGTTCTTTCGTAATAACGTTTGAGTATATTTTTCCGGATGTCACATTGTTGTTCTTCGACAAATTAATATCGATAAACCGTTCATAGTGACCGAGATCCAAATCTGTTTCTGCACCATCATCGGTGACGAATACTTCTCCGTGCTGATATGGACTCATCGTTCCTGGGTCCACGTTGATATAAGGATCAAACTTTTGGATCGTTACTTTGAGGCCCCTGTTCTTCAGCAATCGTCCGAGCGAGGCTGCTGTTATCCCTTTGCCCAAGGACGACACTACGCCGCCGGTTACAAATATATATTTGGTCACTTTGATGATACCCTCCAAGCTCTTATGGTTAATGTTTAGGTTTGCCCATTTACTCGATAAACATGGATGCAGGTACACTCTGCTTATCCATCCAGTTTGTGGGAATAAATCCTACAGACCCATCCCTCACAAACAAAAAAAGTGACACCCGTAGCAACGGGGCACTTTTACTTTTTTGGCATATATAAAAATATAAGTAGGTATAAACTAAAAGTAAGCTATACTCTGCCTATATTTCATCGCGAAACGAATCCGTGCTGTCAAATGACCATGTCCATCGTTTACGCTTGTATGCGTTATTTGTTAACCGAATCTTAAGCCCATGAGATAGTTTACTCTGCGTCCGTGGGACCTGTCAAGCGAAACTGACAGGTTAAGTCCAAGTCCGCTCGAAACGACTCGGTCATTGTGTGAGGTACGCTGTTACCCCCACAAAATGCAGGGCAGGAGAAGCTCATCGCTTTCCCTGCCCTGCAAGCTTCAATTATTTGTCGCTGCCGTCCTCTTCTTCGAAATCTTCATCGTCTTCTTCTGCTTCTTCGTCATCAGCATCCAGCTCGCCCACGACTTCTTCCCCGTCTATCTCTTCATCATCGATTCCTACTTCTTCATCGACTTCAGCTTCCTCTTCAGCTTCTTCGAAGTCCTCACGGTCCTCGTCGAATACGTCATAGTCCTCTTCCGCCTCTGTGTAAGTATCCTCTTCTTCGTCTGCGAACACATCTTCATCCTCGAGATCATCGTCGTCGTTAATGATACGTGTACGTTTCGCATTGCCTACAGGATCTTCCGAACGCTCAACTGGATACCAGCGCTTAAGTCCCCACATATTACTGCCGACACAAGCAAAACGGCCATCAATATTGATTTCCGTATATACCTGGGCAATAAATTGGTTGATTCCGTCTGCGGAAAGACCGCGTATTTTAGCGATCTCCATCATAAGATCGCGATAGTAGTAAGGGGTATTAGCCGCTTTCAGCACCTCAAAGGCCAAATCGACCATAGGCATTTCCTTCATACGCTCAGGATCCAGCTTTAACGTAAAATTGCTGCTGCTCATATGGACACATCCTCTCTTGCCAATCAAATTATGTACGTATTCATTCCTTCAAAATGCAAGGATTGTGTATGCTATCCTCTTATACACCGCTCACATTTCAATGTGAAACGAGCGTGTGCTGCCAGAGGATGGCACCGTCGTTTACACTAGTCAAAGTATAGTAAAACCTATTTCCTCCAAAAAAGCAAGCGCCCTTGATGCGACGGGCATAGCTTGGACTTAAATGCAAAAAGCGAAAGGATATTCCTTCCGCTTCGACTGTATCCATCCGACCTTGGCACCAGGTAATGCACCTTGGACGTAAGAGCCCCTGAGAACTCTTTGTTCATCGTATGTCCCCGGGCGATTTTTGACACGGTTTGTTGCCTAATTATATGAAAAAAGGCAAGTGGCTCATGCGCTCATGCACTTTTATTCATACAATAGTTCAGCATGGTCCGTCGGGAGGGGAAGCCAAGTTTGGACACCACCGCTTTTATCCGCTTGCTGCAGGATACGATGGCTTGCACGGACTCCACGACAGTAAAGCGAATTATTCGTTTTCAGCGTGCTAGCGACTACCGATATTTCCTACAGCAAATGCCCCACATCACTTCGTCGTCATCGCCGCAAAAAAAAATAAGACAAATGCCTATTATACAAGGAATTTCTTGTCGGCTGCCTGCCGAGGAGACACTTGAACGTTTCGCAGGACACGTATGGATTGAAAAGGACTGCAAAATCAGTGTTCATTCTTCAGCCCAAAAGTCGATTATTGTTGATAAAGGAATCCCTTGGGGTGTAAATCAGATCAAAGCTCCGCTGGCCTGGAGCACTACGACCGGCCATCGCATTAAAGTTGGGGTCATCGATACAGGCGCTGACTTCAACCACCCCGATCTTCGTCATTCGCTCTCCAGAGGCATCAATCTGCTCAATCGCAGTATGCTGCCCCACGATGACAATGGTCATGGGACGCATATTGCCGGAACGATTGCAGCAGCTAACCAACTGCAGGGTATGATCGGCGTAGCTCCACGTGCGCTGATCTCGCCAATCAAGGCCTTCGATCACAATGGGAGCGCCTTCGTTTCTGACATTATCCTCGGAATTGAGTGGTGCATCCGAAATCAAATAAATGTCATTAATATGAGCTTTGGAATGAAAACCAAAAGCAAAGCGCTGCTTGGCGCGGTCACTAATGCTCACAATGCAGGAGTGATTATTGTAGCTTCATCCGGCAATGATGGGAAGCGTCGCTCTGTCGACTATCCTGCCCGCTATCCTCAGACGATAGCCGTTGGCGCTACGAACAAGCTTCACCGAATTGCTGCATTCAGCAACCGTGGTGCGTACATTGATGTATACGCCCCTGGTGATAAAATCGTATCCGCATGGCTTCGCGGCAAATATAACGAAATGAGCGGCACCTCCATGGCCACCTCTCATGTTAGCGGAGCGATTGCCCTCTTGCTTGCGTATAAGCCAGACCTTACTCCAACTGAAATCAAGTCCATTATTAAACGTTCCGTACAGCCCATAAGAGGCAGCAAAGCCCGCCGATCGGTCGGCGAGCTTGATGTGATGCGAATGATGCAAGCCGTGGATAAAACATAAATCCACGGCTCCTCTCTATGATATTAGAATTACATACGCTCAGGAGCAGATACGCCCACAAGGCGCAGCACATTAGCAATCGAGAGACGAACGGCCCCGAGCAGTGCCAGCCGTGCCTGTGATTGCTCAGCATCGTCTGTAATGACGCGCTCCGCACGGTAGTAGCTGTGAAACTGAGAAGCCAGCTCATAAACGTAACGAATGAGTCTATGCGGCGCATATAGGGCAGCTGTCTCTGATATTTCCTGCGGCAGCTCGCCAATTTTGCGAAGAAGATCATATTCTCCCTCTGCCGTCAGCTTACTAAAGTTAATGCTGTCCGTAGACCCCAGTACAATTCCTTGTTCCTCTGCTTGTCTAAAAATACTGCAAATCCGCGCATGCGCATATTGCACATAAAACACCGGGTTTTCATTGGAGGTAGAGATCGCAAGGTCCATATCGAAATCGAGATGGGAATCCATGCTCCGCATAGAGAAGAAATAACGAATGGCGTCAATGCCAACCTCGTCCATCAAATCCTGCATCGTTACCGCCTTGCCTGTACGTTTCGACATTTTCATTTTTTCGCCGTTCTGGAACAAGCTGACCATTTGGGCAATCAGTACCGTCAATTTTTTCGGATCGTTGCCTAGCGCCTCCATTGCAGCCTTCACGCGAGGGATATAGCCATGGTGATCAGCACCCCAAATATTGATCATTTGATCAAAGCCGCGGCCGTATTTATCACGGTGATAGGCAATATCGGGCGTCAAATAAGTGTATGAGCCGTCATTTTTCACAAGAACGCGGTTTTTGTCGTCGCCGAAGGTCATCGTTGACAACCAAGTCGCCCCTTCTTCCTCGTATACATGCCCTGTCGCTCTAAGCGCAGCAAGACCTTGTTCAACGAGGCCGCTCTCATAAAGTGAAGTTTCGCTATACCAAACATCAAAGCCTACGCGGAATCTTCCAAGATCCCGTTTGATCTTGTCAAGCTCCCGCTCTAGACCAAACTGACGAAAAAATGTAAACCGCTCTTGGTCTGGAAGCGCTAGAAGCTTGTCCCCCTCTTGCTCCACGAGCAGCTTAGCGAAGCCGATGATATCCTCGCCATAGTAGCCGTCCTCTGGCATTTCTGCTGCTTGTCCAAGCTCCTGACGGTAACGAGCTTCAATAGAAACAGCAAGGTTCTCTACTTGTTTCCCTGCATCATTGATATAGTACTCTCTTGTTACATCATAGCCGGCATAATCCAGCACGTTGCACAATGCATCGCCAACTGCCGCCCCTCGAGCATGTCCAAGATGAAGACTGCCTGTTGGATTGGCGCTGACAAATTCGACTTGCACGCGTTTGCCGTTGCCATCCAAAGTACGTCCGTAGTTTTCACCCGCTTCAAGAGCAGCACCCACAACTGGATAGAGATAGCTGTTGTCCATACGGAAGTTAATAAATCCTGGTCCTGCGATTTCCGCAGATAGAATAGAAGCCTTCTTCTTATCTATATTGGCGATAATTGCTTCGGCGATCTGACGAGGGTTCTTCTTCGCAAGCTTTGTTAGCTGCATAGCTGCATTTGTCGCCAAATCACCATGCGATTTATCCTTTGGCACCTCTAGGACGAATGCTGGGAGCTCTTCCCGTTCTGCTAGGCCTGCTGCTACTGCAGCATCTGCGATGGCAGCCTTAACCTGTTCATACATCTTCTCCAGTACATTTTCGTTCATGAATTAAGTTCCCCCTGTATATGGAGCCGTATATGGAAACGACCCGACATTTGATCATTTACGTGAAGCTCATATTCCCACTCTAGCGTAAAGGGTAGCTGCGCAGGCAATAGATCCGCTTCTGCTTTCTCGCCGCTATCACTAGGCACTTGCAGAGAAAGCAGCTGCGTTTCTGTTTCAAGCACAAAAGACGTCATACTCGATTGATAGCGGCCAATCCGCTTCTGCCCTTGCACGAACAGCTGCTCCGACTCAATGGCGCCCCGTCGCATGATGGACAGCTCGCCTTGCCGATATTTCAATAGCGTGCGCACCTCGCCAGCCTTCGGATCACCCTCTACAGCAGGCTCGCTGTAACGGATAAAAATCGACTTCTCCTTACGAAACCATTCACCCTCGTAGGTATGAATGTGCGAGCTTCCGTCCTGCATGCTCTCCAAAGTCATTCGCACTTTCCTGCTATCATTCATAATCGTACTCCTGTTATCAGTCTAATCTTATGTAACTACTATATACAGGAAGGCTATTAATTTCAACGCTAGAGCAAGCTTAAGTTACTGTATAAGGCACAATTACACGCCAAGCCTCCACACGATCTTCAAGTGTTCGCATACGCGGAGTCGGAATAGGACTGGACGATGGGAGCTTGAGCGTTGCAATGTTCTTGAAGCTCTCGTGTCCGCGATAAAACTTATAAAACGTATCGTAAGCCTTGCTTCCGTTAAACGCGAAGCAGCGCAAGGAAGGATACTTTTCGACCAGCTCAGGAAGCTTTTGCGGTACTACTCCCTTGATATTCACATCCAAGCTTCCTTCACGCTCACAGGACTCAATGACATCCCATAGCGCCAAGCGATGCTCCTTTAAGAAAGCAAGTCGGTTCTCATATACAGGATCTGGGTCAGAGTCATTAAACAATCGATATATAATCCGCCACATAAAGTTCTGAGGATGCCCATAAAATTGTTTATGCTCAAGCGATTTCACGCTTGGCGCTGTTCCCAGTATGAGTACCTGCGCGCGTTCATCAATCACGGGTGGAAATGAATATATACGCATCTAGTCAGCTCCTTCGTACGTTTTGTCTGCAGCCATTGCGACTTAGTATGAGTATAATTAACCCCGCAGCATACGCAATAAACGCAGATTGCCTTTGCTTAACATGAAAAGGCCTCGCCAATCCGGATTTACCGATTGGGCGAAGCCTTTTCTTCTTAAAGTCTATAGGTTTACTTCAAGAAACCAAGCAGCATTTCACGAATAACCTTTGCCGCTACGATTTGAGTTTGCTCCGTAGGATCATAAGCTGGCGCAACCTCAACTAGATCAAAACCAACAATATTCACGCCCGAACGAGCTATAGCATGAACGGATTCAATAAGCTCCTTCGACGTTATGCCGCCCGCTTCCGCTGTACCTGTACCAGGCGCTGCGGATGGATCAAGCACATCAATATCAATCGTCAAATACACCGGACGGCCCTCAAGCGATGGAAGCACCTTCTTCAGCGGCTCCAATACCTCGAACGGGTGGAAGTTGATGTTCTCGCGCGCATATTGCCATTCCTCGCGGGAGCCTGAACGGATACCGAACTGGTAAATGTTCTGTCCGCCCATTAGCCCCGCTGCTTTGCGCAGCGGCGTAGAGTGAGACAGCGGCTCGCCTTCATACGACTCGCGCAGATCGGCATGAGCGTCGAAGTGGATGATCGCCAGATCAGGATGCTTCTTGTACACCTCTTGGAAGATCGGCCAAGAAACGAGATGCTCGCCGCCGAGACCAACGGGGATTTTGCCGTCATCCAGCACACCGCGAACGAACTCACCGATAATTTCCAGACTGCGTGCTGCATTGCCGAAAGGCAGCAGCAGATCGCCCGCATCGAAATACTCGATATCCTCTAGGCTGCGATCGAGGTAAGGGCTGTATTCTTCAAGTCCAATGGACACCTCACGGATGCGAGGCGGACCAAAGCGTGAGCCTGGACGGAAGCTAACCGTGAAATCCATCGGCATGCCATAGATAACCGCTTTGGAAGCTTCATAGTTTTCTGAGCTCAAAATAAAAACATTGCCTGAATATTTTTGATCCAATTTCATGAGGGTTGTCCTCTCTTTCCTATAACATAGCCGCTGCTTACTTTATGAGATCTTCAACGAATTTAGGCAGCACGAATGCTGCTTTGTGAAGACGCGGCGTATAATATTTCGTATCGATTTCTGGAATCGCTGACTCGTCCACAGCTGTTGGGTCGTACTTTTTGCTGCCCATTGTGAACGTCCATAGACCGCTTGGGTATGTTGGGATATTAGCGCCGTATACACGAACGATCGGGAATACTTCCTTCACGTCTTTGTTAACGCTTTGGATAAGATCAGCCTTGAACCAAGGGTTGTCCGTTTGTGCAACGAAGATGCCGTCTTCCTTCAAGGACTCATAGATGCCTTGGTAGAAGCCCTTCGTGAATAGGTTGGCAGCAGGACCAACTGGCTCCGTGGAATCAACCATAATGACGTCATAAGTATTCTTATGATCATGAATATGCATAAATCCGTCGTTTACGAGCACTTCAACACGCGGGTTGTCGAGCTCGCCAGCGATGGATGGCAAGTATTTCTTGGAGTACTCGATAACTTTTCCGTCAATATCGACAAGAACAGCCTTTTTGACTTTAGGGTGCTTCATAACCTCACGAATAACGCCGCCGTCTCCGCCGCCTACAACAAGGACGTTCTCAGGATTCGGATGCGTGAAAAGAACAGGATGCGCAACCATCTCATGGTATACGAATTCATCCTTGACCGTGGTCATTACCATACCGTCAAGCACCAGCATCGTTCCGAACTCTTCCGTTTCGATCATATCAAGCTGTTGAAAATCCGTTTGTTCATTTACGTAAGTTTTAGTAATCTTCGCCGTAATGCCGAAGCTGTTGGTTTGTTTTTCCGTATACCATAATTCCATGTCGTAAAATCCCTTCTTTCCTTCAATCGTTCAACCTGTATTATAGTAAAATTATCTATTCACCACAAGTAGTCCGTGAAGTCCGCATATTAAGGTTTTTTATTTTTCTTGATCATGGATAGGCAGTGTAATTTCAATCCATGTTCCCCAGCCCAGCTTACTACGTATGCGGAACTGATGCCCGCTGCCATACATTAGCTGCAGCCTTTTGTACGTATTGAACAGCCCGATATGCTTCGTTTCCTTCTCCGCTGTAATCATTTGCCTTAGCTGCACCAGCCGCTCCCGCGTCATGCCTACACCCGTATCAATGATCGCAATATGCAGCTTGGCACCGCGCCGCTTGATCTGAACCTTTACATACCCAAATCTGTTGCTCTCCTTGATGCCATGGTAAATCGAGTTTTCGAGCAACGGCTGCAACAACAGCTTTAAGACCTTATAATCCAGCAATTCCTCATCATAATCCCAAACCATATGGAACTTGTCCTTGTAGCGGATTTTCATAATCTCAATATAATGTTTTGTATTCCGCAGCTCTTCCTCCAGCGTA
This sequence comes from Paenibacillus sp. FSL H8-0548, assembly GCF_038630985.1. Lineage (NCBI taxonomy): Bacteria > Bacillati > Bacillota > Bacilli > Caryophanales > Paenibacillaceae > Paenibacillus > Paenibacillus sp. FSL H8-0548. Next base: position 167,787 of record NZ_CP152049.1, on the reverse strand, counting down.
ACCCACTTATTGGACGAGCTTATGGCATAGTGGATAACCTCCGATAGATAATCGAGCATTTGGCTCACCTCGTTCTGTCCACCCGTAAGCCCAATCGCCTTCCAAAAAATCGTCCGCAGCGTATTAGCCATAAAATGCGGATTGATATTAGACTGCAGCGCCATCATTTCCATCATCTGCAGCATATATTTCTTCTCGGTCAGCTGGATCTTGAGAGCGCTGCGCTCGACGAATGACTTGATCATGCTTTGCAAAATAAAACTGTATTCGTCCGTCACCTTCTCTGGCAGCCGCGGGATTGGCCTCCCATTCTCCGCATTGTCGATCGTCTGCAGCACCCGCAATATATTCCGATGATTCCGTCTGGAAATGTAATAAGTCAGAACAAGCCCAAGCACCAGCGAAACAAATACAAGCGTCACCGTAAGATAAAGCAGGTTCGTGGACAGCTGGTAGAAATGGCGACTCGGTGTAACCGAGATATACTGCAAGTCATAGATTTCCGATTCCAGCATAGACACCACGTAGCTCTCTCCCGTAACCTTGGACTTATACCGCTGCGATTTCGTTAAATCGAGCATAGAGATGCTCCTCAGGTCCACATGAGAGACATTTGTCGTAGCGAGAATCTCCTTCTCCCCATTCATCATGAATACCAGCTGCTGCGGCTGGTAAAGCAGCTTTTCCATGGTCGACTCCAGCTCATTCATCCATATATTGGCTACCATATAGCCTTCCGTCTTCGTCAAACCCGGCGGAACGAAGCGCTTATACAATGTCACAAGCTCCGTTTCCTTACGGTCGAAGGAGTAACGCTTCATCGTACGGCGCTCGATATACAAATCCTGCTTCTTCTGCTTCATAGCCGTAACCGTAGCATACCAGGAAATATCATTGTAGTTTTTGAGGTTGATCCTTCCTTCATTGGAAGCGAGGAAATGACCATTGGCATTATCATAATATAAATATATCGAGTGAATATGCGGTCTGATACTGGTCGGCGCATTAATGATCCCCATAAAATGGTTAAAGGCTTCAATGTCGCTGGAGCTCGCTTCATCCCCTGCCAGCAGCGAGCGCAGTCGCAAGATGAGCCTTGTGTTATAGTTCAACGTGTAATGCACAGAGTCCAGCTCGTTGAACATCAACTCCACCGTGCTGCGGGTTTGCTCCATCATCTTATAATTACTGGTGTTAAGCTCTGTTTTGATATAGCTCAAGGTGGTTACAATGGAAAAACCGCCCAGTATAATGAGCGGTATAAGCAGCGGTATAATGAAACGAAGCACGTTTTTTACAAAAAAAGATTTTCTCATCGCCCATCTCCAGCTCTAGCATTTCTACTCTTCCTGCTCTTCCTTCCAGCCCTTTCGGTTCCGGTAATCACGCGGTGTCATGCCGTAATAATTTTTGAAGGCTCTCGTAAAATTAAACGAATTGCTGTAACCGACCCGGTCGCTAATTTCATACGTCTTATACTGGATATCCTCGAGCAGTCGCGCCGCCTCCTCCATTCGGACCGTGGTCAAATAATCGGAAAACCGGATACCGGCGTGTTTTTTGAAAAACTTGCTCAAGTAATCAGCATTCATATGCACCTGCTGCGACAGATCCTCCAGCGTAACATCCTTGTAATGCTGCAGGACGTAATCCTTGACCATTGTAATGACCTTCTCAGGAAAGCTGCCGCCCAGCTCGGGCGTCCCCTTAATCTCCTGTATCGTGATCGTGCTGTCGAGCTCCTCCTTAATATTCGTGAATGCACGAATAAGCTCATTGTAGTTCGTTGATTTCAAAATATAGCGTCTCACACCTGCTTCAAGCGCCTTCTGCGCATATTCAAAGTCCTTGAATGCACTGAAGAAAATGATTTGGATGCGGGAGTATTTGGCGTTCAGCTCTGCCGCTAGATCAATTCCGGACATGACGGGCATGCGGATATCGCAAAGAATGACGTCTACCTCGTTATTTTTTATAAAATCATAAGCTTCCTGCCCGTTCTCGGCGTCTCCAACGACATGGAAACCGATCGAGTCCCAAGGAAAATATTTGCACAGGCCGTTGCGAATTTCGTAATCATCGTCTGCAATCAGTAGTTTGTACATCATGACCTCCGAATTCATCTCTGGCGAAGTGTGAGTGCCTCTACGTATTTAAAGCGTTTCCATTTTTAGATTAGCGCAATTAAATCATGTCGGTCAAGCGTTAAATAAGGTGCCTCCTATCCTCAAACGCCGCAATATATCTTAACCCTACAAATATATTCTTTAATCGACACCCTCTTCAAACGGGTTGACCAATGATTGTTTTTATCCGTTCTCCTTCGTTACATTTCGCTCCGCTTGCTGTTACGCTTGAAATGATATTCAAACCGCATTCCCTAGGAAAGGACAGTTTCTATGAGCAATTATTTCCCCTTAGAAGAGAGCATATATGACCGACAAGGAAGCTGCGTCAACAAGGTAATCGGGACAATCGCCAATCAATACGTCGCAGCTACGCCGCCAAACGGCTTCACTTTCCGAACCATAAGCGCAGACAGCTTCAAGCAATTGGAAGATGGCCGCTACGACATGAATTTGAACCACAAGTTCCCCGAGCGCCAACTGGGAGAGTACGGATATGCCTGCGCTCTCGTCCAGAGTGAGGAAGGAAGCGATCTTGAACTTTCCTTAAGCTGCTACGGACCGGTGAGAATCTATTTGAACGGCAGACTTTTCTATAAATCGACCGTAGCAGATGACGTTAACATTCTGAATCAACGGCTCCTGCAGACACAGTTGAAGAAAGGATGGAACCTTTTTTTCATCAAAATGATTAAAACCTCCTCCGGCTTCGGCTGTGTCTTCGGATCTAGCAATTACAAGTGGTTTCCGGTACATGCACTCTCCCCGTTTGCCGAACGCTCAGGCAGTGGCGGATGGATCTATTCCAGCTCTGAGATAGACGTATATCCGGAGGAAAAGCTGCCGATGGCCCGCTCTTCAGAGAAAGATTTGCCGTCTGAGTGGCTTCCGCGGCTAACAGATGGCAGCAGCCAGGACTGCGACTTTTCATCCGTATTTGGCATGCTGCCGGGTCAATCCGCCTATGCGTGGAGCAGCTTTACAATAAGCGGTCATCAAGCCGTTTCTTGCACACTAAGCGTAGAAGCTCCCGGTCCTGTTCAACTATGGGTAGACCATGCGCTTATACTGCAATCCAAGGGAGGCCGCTTTGACGCTGCGGTTGCATTGTCCCCCGGCGAGCACACGGTGCTGCTGCTATCTACTTGCGGTGAGGTTGGCTGGAGAGTTTCCTTATCTGTAAGCGACGGATTCACAACATACCTTTTGAATGCTCCACAGCAAATCAAAGGTGTATCGCAGAGCTGGATCCTTCTGGGTCCATTCGAGAGCAGCACATATGCCGATGCCGGTACGGAACCCTTTCCTACGCTGTACCGCTTATTCGAGTCTGGTTCTTCTGGAGATAGCGAATCATTGTATTGGCGTACACCGGGCATAACGAACGGTTATATCAGGCCCTATCTAGAAAACGAACGCTTCGCGAAATGGAACTATCCGCTTGGTGTTACGCTGTATGGCCTGCTTCAGGCTGGGCGTACGCTGCAGCGTGCGGATTTGCATGACTATGTGATAGCGCATATTTCCGAATGTACCCAGCTTTATTCCTATTCCTTATGGGATCGCGAGCAATACGGTGCTCCCGCAATCAATCACCAGCTCGTTGAACTTAATATGCTCGATGATTGCGGCTCTTTCGGCTCGGCCATGCTCGAAGCTTATGAAGATACGCAGGACGAAAGTTTTTTGCGAATTGCCCATACTCTTGCTGACTATATCATGAACAAGCAGGAACGCCGGGAGGACGGCGCTTTTTACAGGCTGCGGCCCGGAGAATATCAGGAGAATACGCTGTGGGCGGATGACCTATACATGAGCACACCATTTCTGACCCGGTATTATAAACATACCGGCAGCGAAGCCGCCATCGCGGATGCCGCCAAGCAGTTCCTGCTTTTCAAAACATACTTATACATGCCCGAGCAGCAAATCGTATCTCATGTTTATGATTTCAAGTACAATACGCCAACCTATGTGCCATGGGGACGCGGCAACGGCTGGGTGCTCTTTTCCCTATCCGAGCTGCTCGCTGTCCTTCCGGAATCACATGAGCATCGCAATGAGCTACTCCATATGTTTAACGAGCTTGCTAGCGGTTATTTGAAGCTTCAAGGCGATAATGGACTGTGGCATCAGGTGCTTACGGACCCCTCTTCGTACGAGGAAACCTCCTGTACCGCAATGTTTGCATATGCCTTCAGTCGTGGCGTACGCCTCAACTGGCTTCAAGACCCATCCTCCTATGCGAGTTCAGCTAGCCGCGCGTGGGAGGGTCTTACCAAACATTCTATTGATCAAAAGGGAAATGTTTACGGCGTATGCAGAGGCTCCGGCTATTCCTTCTCCACCGAATATTATCGCGATGAGCTGAATTGGATACTAAACGACACGCATGGCATCGGCATTGTCATTTTATGCGGTGTCGAATATGAGAAAATGCTCGCTTCACTTTCCTAGCATTCGCCAGAAAGAGCGAGAACAAGAGACTGCCCTCCCAGGGCAGTCTCTTGTCGTCCATATTGTCAGCTGCTTTGTTCGCTCCACTTCTCATCCTACGCAAGGTGAAACCTATACTTTCCTATATATCAAAGAAGGAGGCCACTCAAGCAGCAAAGCTGCCCAAGAAATGCCTCCTTCTTCCATACCGTATATACCGTATACCTTATGCCTCTAATGAACCGCTTAACCCTTCAATCCCGTCGTGGCTATGCCTTCCACGAAATATTTTTGCGCAAAGAAAAATAGAAGCACGCAAGGAACAATCGCGACGATAGACATCGCCATAACCTCATTCCACTTCGCGGCAGAGCTGATATCCAGCGACATGCGAAGTCCTAGCGCCAGCGTATATTTCTTCACACTGTTAATATAAATGAGTGAGTTGAAGAAATCATTCCATGTCCAGATAAACTGAAAGATCGCTGCGGAGAATAATGCCGGCTTGCACAGCGGCAGCAGAATCCGTGTCAGCACCACGAAGGAATTGCAACCGTCAATGGTTGCGGACTCGTCCAGTTCCTTCGGCAGGCCTCTGAAAAACTGAACAAGCATAAAGATAAAGAATGGATAACAGGCAAACAGTGCCGGGACCGTGAAGGGCAGGTAGCTGTTCAGCCAACCGAGCTCGTTAAACAAAATATATCGCGGAATAATAATAACCGCATTAGGCAGCATCAGCGTCGAGATCATAACCGCAAACAACAAGCCTTTCAGCGGAAACCGAAAACGCGCAAAGCCATAAGCGACCAAGACGCTGGACCCCAGCGTGAACAAGACGACAGGCACAACCATTTTAAACGTATTAAACAAAAACACGCCGAATGTAAATTGCCCACTGCCTTTCCACCCCTTGATATAGGAGTCCCATACGATTTCCTTAGGTAACAAAGCTAGCGAGCCGAATATTTCATTATTCTCCTTGAAGGAGGCAAAAAACAGCCAAATAAGCGGAAATACCATAACAAGCGCAAAGATTGCCAGAAAGAAATGACTGCCCAAATAGCGAGTGCGGAGACTTCCATTATTCATTTAAAATCCCCTCCGTCCTCGTAGTGCGTCCAATATTTCGATGATTTGAATATAATCAGAGTAACGACCAGGATGACCAGGAACAGCACCCACGAAAGTGCGGAGGCGTAGCCCATCTTGAAAAACTTAAAGCCTTCGTCATACAGCTTAAGCGCAAACAAGTAGGTCGAATTCATTGGTCCGCCGTTTGTAATGACAAATGCGCTCGTGAAATCCTGGAACGCATTGACCAGCTGCATAATAATATTGAAGAAAATAATCGGTGTCAGCAGCGGTACCGTAATCATAAAAAACATGCGAGGTTTGGATGCCCCGTCTACGCGTCCCGCCTCATACAGCTCATTCGGGATTTGTTTCAGCCCTGCCAGAAACAAAACCATGGAGGAGCCGAATTGCCATACCGCCAGCAGGCTCAGCGTGAACAGCGCTATGTTCGGACTGCCCAGCCAATCGACCGGAGGCACATGCACCTTAGCGAGCAAGCCATTAACGAACCCTTCCTTCATGAACAGAAAGCGCCACAAAATCGATACGGCGACGCTTCCTCCCAGAATCGAAGGAAGATAGAACAAAGTGCGGTACGTATTGACTCCGCGAATGCTGACGTTTAGAACAATGGCCACCAGCAGCGCGAAAATCAGCTTCATGGGCACCGAGAAGAAAACGTACACAAGCGTCGTTATCATGGACTGGTAGAAGTTGCTGTCCTTCGTAAACATATCCACATAGTTGTCCGCTCCTATAAAGCTCGGCTTGTTCGTAATGCTATAATCCGTAAAGGAATAGACAAAAGAAGCCCCAAACGGATACAGCTGGAAGACGAGAAAGCCGATTAACCAAGGTAAAATATACAGTAGGCCTACATATTGCTTACTCCACTTTCTAGTCCTTATGTTCACAGTCTCACCTTGCTTTTCAATAGAATTCTATTTCAGCTCTTTGAATTTATCCTCTACGCGTTGAATCAACTGATCAGCGCCCTTCTCTGGCGTCAGGTTGCCGTAGACTACTTTCTCGCAAATATCCCGAATAATGTCCGCGATTTCCGGCTTATTTTGCACAATTGGCGGTGAATTCATCGGGTCTTTAAGCGCATTGTCGACCATACCTGCGACGTCTGGGTCAATGACATCCGCTTCAACCAAGGCTTGCATGGCCGCTGCCGATGTCGGCACTGAGCGGGTATCAAGCAAGATCAGCGCTGCTTCCTTGCTGTTCAGCAGCCAGTTGATAAATTTAACGGATTCTTCTGCGTTTTTGGATTTTTTGTTTACAGCCAAAATCATGGATGGCTTGAATTTCACGGCAGTCGATTTTCCATTTTCCGCAAAGATAGGCATTCCAACCGCAAACTTATCTTCACCTGCAGCAGACTTGTACTTCGATACTGTAGATGACCAATCCACCGTCATACCGACTTCCCCGTTCACCCATTTCGGATTCTGTTCCATCTTGCTGGTGAATAGTGCCGCATCGCCAAGCGGAAGCGCTGCGCCGCTGTCGAACAATTCCTTCATCATGGTTAGCGCTTCCTTGATATCCTCTTTGGAAGCGGTGATAGCCGGAGCGTCAGAAACCCAGTATTCGCCGTTCTTAGAGTACAGGTACTCCCCTAATACAAATTCGCCCAATCCACCCGTCGTCGTCCCTGGCTCTATGACAAATAGATGATTTCCTTTGTTTTCAGCGTTGATTCTGCCGCCTTCCTTAATTAATTCCTGCCATGTCCATTGCTTGTCAGTCGAGAGACCGAATTTGTCGAAGAAGCCTTTATTAATCATCGTTCCATATCCGTTAGTGCCCATAGGCAGTGCTACGAGACTCCCATTAAATGAGGTGTACTCCTCCAGTACCGTTTGCGGGAACTGCGAGCGGTCAACCTCGGGCTCGTTGTTCAAGTCTACGAAAACATCGCCCTGTGCCGAGAGATCCGGAAGCCATGGATAATCCAGCTGCATAATGTCTGGCGCGGAATTGCCGGCAATCTGCGTCATGATCTTTTGCTGGTAGCCATCATAACCCTGATACTCGCCTTCAATAGAAACATGCGGGTTGAGCGCTTGGTAGGCATCAATGGCAGCGAGCGTCGCCTGATGCCGCGCATCCGAGCCCCACCAGGAAAACCTCAGATTTACCGGTTCCTTCTTGTCCTCAGGCTTGCTGCTCTCCGTTGTATTCGGTGATGCTGAATTCGTTACTGCCGGACTGTTGTTGTTCCCTCCGCAAGCGACGACCGTAGTCGCCAGTGCCGCCAGCAGAACCCCCGTGCCAAACAGCTTCCCCATTTTTTTCTTACTCATTGCTATTCCTCCCCTTAGTCGTTGAACTTGTATTGTAAGCACTTTCACAGTAGCGCTACTAAAAAGATATCATCCTGGCTTTGAAATAAATACGACGCTGATCCGAGATAAACTATCCATAGACTCCCTAATCTGGCGGACCTCCACTAAGGATAGCTTTCGACCATTGAAGATATAGCATCTGCAAGTTAGCAAAATACAGCATTCTTCTATCCATTTTGTGTTTTTCACCCTATGGGCTGCCGTCTTTTCCTATCCTTCCTCGCTTGCAGCCATATCAATGATTGACTTCGCTTTAAGATAACAGATTCAAGATAGTTTATCTCAAGCGACAAGCGTATTCATCCAAGCATCAACATGATACCTTCAATGGGGATGACAAAGATATCTCTATTGAAAGGGAGGGGAACGTGAAAGAAGATCGAGAGCAAGGACGGCGGCAGCTTCATTTAGTCTTATCTTCATCTTCCACATTTGTAAGCGCGTTCAATATCTATCTTAAATAGGAGGGGTCTCATTGATTAAGAAACGCTTTGCGAAAAAGTTCGTTAGCTGCATCCTCATTCTCGCCATGCTCCTGCCCGGTATGCAGGTATTTGCAGCTGCGGCTACCAGCACCCAATCAGGCAATAAATGGACGCTGGAGAATGATATAATCCGGACCGAAATTGAGTTTACGGATGAAGGCCGTCTTCAAATCAACAGCTTCTTCAATAAACCCGCAGGAAAAGAGTATTTGCCACAAGGGCCGGAGCTTAATCGATCCTCCCTGTTCTCTTACAGCTATCGCCTGCTGGAGAACGAACAGACTGGCAAAGAAGCAATCGGAGCCGTACAAACGCTGAATGCCAGCGATAGTGGCTATTTGCTCGGTACGCCTACCGTGCAGAATCTTTCGATGACGACGGAAAAAGGCGTCAACTCTATCATTGGAAAGCGGTTAGAGCTTCCCGTAACGAAGGACGGCATCACGATTACGCTGTCTTTTGAAATCTATGACGGCAACGCTGGCCTGAAGTATCAAACGTACATCCGCAATAACAGCGCAGATAAACGGCTTCAAATTACGGCCTCCGACGTCCTCAAGCTGGACATGCCGGACGAGCCTAGAAACCTGCACTATACCTGCATTACCAAATGGAAAAGCACAACCAGCGGCGTTGACCAAGCCGACTGCGGCAAAGCAAGCGAAGATATCAAAGTACTCATCAATCTCTATCAATCAGGTGACGGCTTCTATATCGGGCCGGAAGTGAACTCCAAAACGCAGGTGTACAGACGGGATCCAAGCGCACCTGATACAGGACAAACGTATATGGCCCGCGCTTTTGCAGGCATCAGCGCCTTTAAAGGCAAACAAGTCACCATATCCACCAATCCGGAAGCGCTGCAGCTCGTCTTGTTTCCACAAGAACAATTCGAATATATTGCCGTCAATCTTACGGCCTTCACTGGGGATATTGTAGATGCTAAGATGGCCGTTGAAGAGCATCTGCGCACCCGTTTCAAGTACAATCACACCTCCACTATTTTGAACACGAACGACTGGCAATGGGGAAATGGCAAGCGCAGCGAGGCATTCTACAAATCGACCGCCGTGCCAATTACGAAGCAAGCGGGCTTCGATATGGTCATGTTTGACGATGGCTGGAACAACGCTGACAGCAACGGCACGTCGCGCGATGGCGTAACGCCTCTCCCTTCCTATACGGACAATATGAACCGCTTGGCCGATTATTACAAAAACGAAGGACTGCTGTTCGGACTCTGGTATTCCTTGTCGGGCGGCTACCATAATCGAGGCAACGACCTCGCAGATCCCGCCGTTATTGCAGCCAAAAAGGAAAAAATCCAGTATATGATCGACAACTATCATCTTGTTCATCAGATGATCGATCTTACTCAGTTTTGGCTAAATGACGAGGTTACGGATTATTCGCATCCGACCGATAACGTCTACCGCAAAAACGTTTTGTCCAAGGATCTCATGAACGGCATTGTTGAGGTAAATCCGGAGTATAAGGTCAAATATACGACGGAGGTGGACATTTGGCCCTCACAGGGCGACCGCTCCAACGAGCTGCTCCATGTCATTAACAACGGCTGGACGACCTCTTCTACCGAGTACGGCGAGACATTGGATATTTCGTTGTTCGGAGGGCAGTTCGGCCATCTGCCACTCAATTCGGTTTACTTCAATTCCGGCAATATGAGCACAGGCGATATGTCGAGCTTCTATAAATACATGTTTGCGAGAAATATCAAGCACGGAGCTTCTCCTGATACTTGGAGTGCAGCCAACATCGAGCTTGCGGGCAAATTCAACGCTTGGCGGAAATCTCCGCGGATTCAAGCTCTGACGGACACGATCATTCGTCCGGTCTATACTGGCGAGGGCTGGGACAGCAATGTTGCAGCGAACTGGAATCAGAACGCTGGTCCTTACGTGCTCATGCACGTATCTGAGAGCAAGGACCAGGCGCTCATGATTGCAACAGGCGGCGGCAAGCCCGGCGCAGCAGCAGTTAATGTCAATCTGAGATGGCTGGACAAGAACAAATCCTACTTGGTGGAGGACATTACGCTGGATGACACCGGGATTGTCTCCTATCGGTTCAAGGGGCTGCTGACGGGCGAACAGCTGAAGAGCTTCAGGATTGATCTCGATGAAAATACGACCAAAGGCAAAGCTTACTGGATTCAGGAATTTGCGGATCAGCCTTACCAAATGCTGTATGCGGACGAGAATGTACAGGATGCGACGCTTACACTGGACGGCAGCTTGATTAAACTTTCCGGAACCGGAAAAGCAAACAGTTCAGGAAAAATCATTGTCTATGGCAAAAATGAAAATGCCGCTATGGCGGTTACGGTCCATTTTGACGGAACAGGCACCGGATCACTCGTCATTGACCAATTCGAATCCACGGATGATATATTTATCCCATCCCTGCCTTCTTCCGCTACTTATATAGCGGCTGATTTGTTCGATCAAGGGAAAACAACGCTGTCTGGCGGAACACAGACGAAGGTTGCGGGCGGTACTACGCCTAATACATCTGCGTACGGCCTTAACTTTACTTCTGCTACTACAACTGCTGGCAGCTATATCGAATTTGCCGTTAACGTGGCGAAAGCTGGCGTCTATCAGATACAGATCGCCTCCAAGGTATCGACTTCAAGAGGCATAGGCCAGTGGTATATTGAAGGAAACAAAGCAGGAGCAGTCTGGAATCAGAACGAAAGTGAGAAAATCAAATTCCATGACTTGGGCACAGTGACCTTCGCCAGCCCAGGTGAGAAAAAATTCCGTTTCCAATTCGAGGGAAGCTCAAACAGAGTGTTGAATATAGACCGAATCGTATTAACCTCTGTATTAACAGAGCCTAGCCCTTCTTATGAGGCAGAGAATGCCAGTCTGATTGCAGCTTCAACCGGAGCAAGCGTCACTACGGCTAACGATCCGGGCGCAAGCGGAGGAAAATGGGTAGCTGGAGCGATGCCAAGCGTTGGCGACAGCGTCTACCTTACCTTTGACGTTCAACAGTCCGGCACCTATCTCGTGACCGCCGCGCATCTGCTTGGCAATGAAAAAGGCACAGCGCAATTGCTCATTAATGGCGAGGCTGTTGGCGAGCCCTACGATCAATATGCTGCGGCTCCCGCATTCCAAGAGCACACTTACGGCAGATACACATTCCCTGAGCCGGGCAGCTATATTTTCGCCTTTCAGGTAACAGGCAAGCACGAAGCGTCAGCCAAATATGATATATCCATTGATAAAATCAAGCTCGAAGCCGTACCGCCGCGCATGGTCATCACCGGAAGCACCGACATGGAGGTGGGTGAGCAAGCTGCGCTTCAAGCAAGAGCAGAAGGTATCGCAGCCTTGTACACAACGGGTGATTATGTGAAATGGATCATCGCGGATCAGCAGCCTGCCGCAGGCACAGGCCGAGTCGTATCGCTCATTCCAGACGGACTGTCCGCTAAGGTTCTTGGTGTGAATGCCGGAACTGCCAAGCTGAAGGCGATGAGCACTGTCAGCGGCGAAGTCGCTGCCGAGGTAACGATAACGGTAAACGGAACGGTCATCGTTCCGCCGCAGATCACTAACGTAGCCGTAGATGGCGATCGCGTGGTCGGAAAACCGTTAACAGCCAACATTTCTTTCATTAAAGGCGACAAGGAAGCTAATTCGGACGACTTTGAATATGTATGGAACCGCAGCGGCTCACCTATCTCAGGTGCTAATGGGAAGTCCTACATCCCAACCAAAGCGGATCTGGGATCAGAGATCAGACTTTCGGTTATTCCGGTCGACGTCGCCGGTACACGTGGCGCTTTCGCCGAAAGTGCGCCTGTCTTCGTTGTAGACGCACCGGAACAAGCGCTGCCACAAGCACTGAATGTGAACATCGAGACCGAAGCATCCGGCACCGTTGTGGGACAGGCGGTTACGGCCGTCTACGACTATTACCATGCTCTCGCAGAGGCTGAGCAAGGTACAACTGTTCAGTGGTACACCGTTAACGACGGAGATTCGGAGAATAGAAACATCATCCCTGATGCCACGAAGCTCAACTTTACGCCAACCGCAGAGATGATCGGATACTATTTGCAGGTCGAGATCACGCCTCGCAGCGCGGCTCAAGAAGGAACGCCGATCACGGCGCTCTCAGCCGGCCCCGTTCTAGCAGCACCTGTAGAACCGAGTCCAAGCCCGAGCAGCAGCCCAACGCCGGCTCCGACGACAGCACCGACACCTGCGCCAACTACAGCTCCAACAGCAAAGCCTGAGGAGGAAAATCTCTCCTTCCCTGGCTTCAAAGCCGAAGAATTGCTCATTTCCTCGACTGGCGTCGGATTAAGCAAACGAAGCGGCACAGCATTCGTCAGCGGTTTTCCGAATCGTACCTTTATGCCAGACAAAGCGATTACAAGGGAAGAAGCCCTGACAATGCTCTACAATCTGGTTGCGAACGGAGACAAGCAAAACGTGAATGCGGCAGACAACCCATTCCAAGACGTCAAGGCCACGGCCTATTCGCTCCATGCAATTCTATATTTTGCGAATAAAGGAATGGTCTCCGGTGTTGGGGATGGACGCTTTGCCCCGACCAAGTCCATGACAAGAGCGGAGCTTGCCAAGCTGCTCTCCACTTTCTTGACAGGCAAGGAATCCTCCCCTGCTCCTTCATTCAAAGATGTTCAGGGACACTGGGCAGAAGCAGCTATCAAGCAGCTCGCTGGCGAAGGCTTGATGGTCGGCTTTGAGGATCACTCTTTCCGCCCTGATGATGAACTAACCAGGGCGCAAATCGTCGCCGTTCTTTGCAGGCTTCTCGGAAGGGAAGCAGGAGCAAGCGATGACCAGACAACGAACACCTTTACAGATATGAATGCCAACCATTGGGCCTACGGCTATATCTTAGAGGCTGCCCAATAATCAGGCGGTAAGAAACTAAGACAAAAAATTTAAGAGGCGGCTGCCTTCCGGCATTTAAGCGGAAAGCAGCCGCCTTATTTTATGAGAGTTTTCTATAAATGCTGGCTCACGATGAATAGAGGGCTCCTCATTTTTCCATACTAAGGAAAAGTGATGTTTTGCAACGAAGGGAGCCCGCTCCATGAAAAAGCCATCCACAAGACCGGTCAAGAATCGTCGCCTGCCAGTCTTTCCGATTATAACCGAGAGGTTCCTTCCTCAAATTTTGAAAATAAAAAGTTGGCTTCGCTGGACAGCAGCTGCTCTCATCCTGTTCCTGCTCGTTATCGTAGGCACACTAATCTATTTGCGCACCCAGTCACTCCCTGTCGCGGCGATCAGTCAAACCTCTCAAATGGTCGACTTGCACGGAAATGTCATTGATACGTTCCATGCGGGAGAAAACCGCCGCTCTGTACAGCTATCGGACATTTCTCATTATGTCATTGATGCTACCTTAGCGATTGAGGATCGCCGCTTCTACGATCATCGCGGCTTTGATATGAAAGGTATGGCCCGCGCGGTTATGGTAAATGTTCAGAGCTTCTCGGCAAGGCAAGGCGCAAGCACGCTCACGCAGCAGCTGGCACGCAATCTCTATTTGACGCATGAGCGAACATGGCAGCGCAAGATGAAGGAGGCCATGTACACCGTGCAGCTCGAGATGAGCTACTCCAAGGATGAGATTCTCGGCATGTATTTGAATCAAATCTATTACGGACATGGCTCCTATGGCATTGAGGCCGCAGCGATGATGTACTTCAATAAGCATGCCTCGGAGCTGACGCTTGCCGAGAGCGCGATGCTTGCCGGCATTCCGAAGGGTCCTAAATATTATTCACCCTATATGAATATGAAAAACGCCAAGGACCGCCAGCTGACGATACTGCAGGCAATGCTCGAGGGCGGCTCCATTACAGCTGATCAGGCAGATGCCGCCTATGCAGAGATTTTGAATTTAGAGGCGCTCGGATCAGGAACGCAGGAAGGCTTTGCGCCTTATTTTCGTGATTATATCCGTTACATAGCTGTCGACAAGCTTGGAATTAATGAGCATTTGCTCAACGAAGGCGGCATTACGATTTATACGACGCTGGACCCCACTGCTCAAGCGACGGCTGAGGAGGTCATTGCCAAGGGCATTCCCGAAAGCTCTGAGCAGCAAGCGGCGCTTATTGCTATCGATCCGCGCAGCGGCTATATCAAAGCGATGGTTGGCGGCAGAGACTATAAGAAGAACCAATACAATCGTGTTTTCGCCAAAACACGTCAGCCCGGCTCCTCCTTCAAGCCGATCCTGTATCTAGCTGCTTTGCAAAGCGGCTTCATGACTCCGGTATCGCGTTATATAAGCGAGCCAACGATATTCACCTACGATGAAGGACGCAAAACGTATGAGCCAAGTAATTATGGCGATAAGTATACGAACGATCTGATCGATATGCGTCAAGCACTGGCGAGCTCTGACAACATCTACGCGGTCAATACGATCATGACCATCGGCGCCGAGAAAGTTATCGATGCCGCTAGAGCGCTCGGCATTGACAGTCCTATGCAGCCAGTACCCTCGCTCGCACTTGGCACCTTCCCGGTCAGCCCGTTCGAAATGGCGTCTGCCTTTGGCATATTTGCTAGCGGCGGCATCCATGTCGAGCCGATTGCGATCATTCGTATCGAGGATCGTAAAGGCCAAGTATTATATGAAGCGAAGCAAAAGACCGAGCAGGCGATCACTCCCGCGGAAGCTTATGTCATGACCAGCTTAATGGAGAGTGTATTTGATGATGGAGGAACAGCCTCGCGAGTAGCTTCTATTATCAAGCGCCCGGTTGCCGGCAAGACAGGCACAACACCAACTGATGCATGGCTGGTCGGATATACGCCTGAGCTTGCGACAGCTGTATGGGTCGGCTATGACAAGGATCGAAAGCTGACTGTTGCAGAGGCCTACCGTGCCGCACCGATCTTCGCCAAGTTTACGGAACAGGCATTAGCCGCTGTTCCTCCGAAGATTTTCAAGGTTCCCGAAGGGGTCGTCAATGTTTACATTGATCCTACGAGCGGCAAGCTTGCCGAGGGCAATTGTCCCAACAAACGGCTGGAGTCCTTCCTAAGCGGCACTGAGCCCACTGAGGTTTGCGGCGATCCGGCTGCTGCGGGCGAGGATGCTAACAGCAAAGACGAAGATGCCAAAAACGCTGGACGCCGTACCTGGTGGAGTGACTTGAAGCGTTGGTGGACAGACTAACGGTGCAGGTACGAGCTTGGATGATGAGGTGATGCTGCCGATCCTATTCATCTATAATGGCGACTCTTGCACAATTTTGTCCGTTTTATGATCAAATAGTGAATATTCTTTGAACAAAAGTGTGGAGTTGTGGTATAGTAAACATAAGAAAACACTTACAATTGGTCGGGAGTGTTCAATATGACAACTAAAACAGCAACAATAAGCCAAACTCAGCCTTCAAAATCAGATGTTAAGCGTCTTGTCAATGCAATGACCGTCATCGCATGGGTCATTCTAGCCATCGGCGTTTTACTCAGCCTAATCAACCTAAGCCATTTTAGCGATCAAAATGTCGGCCTTATGGTTGGCATCGGGTTCTTAATCGGCAGCGTTCATATTTATGTCATTGGCACAGCGATCGGACTCGTCCACGCACGCCGGAATCAAGAGCAGCTGCCGAACGATCACAGCGAGCATTAATTTCATGCAGTTGCTAGGCTGAGCTGTACAAATTGACAGCCCCATTGGTTATCGACCAATAGGGCTGTCTTTTTTTATGCTTAAAGCAGGACAAGCCTACTTTTTTATTTTCCAATGATACGAGCTGCTATTTTGGGGGTATATATAGAAGAACAAAATTTGGAGCCTACATCCAAAATAAAACTGTTGTCTAAGCAGTGAACTTTCTATTACAGAATCAAGACGAATTCTTGACGTAATTGTTAACCCCGCAGTTATTAGCTGCCGGATCTGCTATTGTAATCGTAAGCAGTAATTTTGAGGAGTTGAACAGATGATGAGACCGTTTCTTCGTACGCTGACACCCGTTCTTATTATGCTAATGGCCGTTGTGCTTTCCGGCTGTGGCGAGCAATTTCTTGTGCTCGATCCGAAAGGGCCCATCGGCGAGTCTCAGAAAGATTTGATTTATTTTTCAACTATTTTATGTTCGGTAATTATTATTCCTGTACTTATCCTGGCAGCTTTCATTATCTGGCGGTACCGTGATAAGCCAAACAGAAAAGCTTCCTATACACCCAACTGGGAGCACAGCACGAAGCTTGAGGTTACTTGGTGGGGCATTCCGATTGTCGTTATTCTCATTTTGGCAGTCGTCACCGTTAGATACACGTATGCCCTTGAGCCCTCTAAACCGATTGAATCGGCTAAAGAGGCCATAACGATTGAAGTAACATCGCTAGACTGGAAATGGCTGTTCACCTATCCAGATTCGGGTATTTCAACGGTCAATTACATTAAAATCCCTGAGGATGTGCCCATTAAGTTTAGACTAACGTCTGACACGGCAATGAACTCCTTCTGGGTTCCGCAGCTTGGCGGTCAAATCTATACGATGTCAGGTATGGCTATGACCCTATATCTGCAAGCAGATGAACAAGGCAGCTATTATGGCTCCGGAGCAAACTTTACAGGGGAACACTTTGCGCAAATGACCTTTAAAGTAGACGCTACCTCAGAGGAAGAATATCAAGCCTGGATAGACGACGTGAAAGCTTCTTCTCCTGCTCTTACGATGGATGGCTTTGAAGCGCTGACTGAACCAGGCGTGTCTGACGTGCAGCTATTCTCCAGCTCCCCTGAAGGCTTGTTTGATAAAGTCGTCATGCAATATGTAAACGGCGGTGGCAGTGCTCATCAGCATCATGGCAGCGGGGCAGCTAAGCCTGCAGAAACCAAGGATGACGAAACAACAACGGAATCCACTACCGAATCGCATGATCATATGTCCAGCGGCATGGAAACTACTACTCAAAACCATGCGGGTCATTAACCCGTAAACAAGCGAAGGCTTTTGAAGCGAGTTTGTTCCACAAACTTTTAGGAGGATTCCTCATGTTAGACAAAATTAAAGAATTCGCGAGCGAATTTTTCGTTACAGGCGATCCGCTTATTTTAGGGGCCCAAGTGTCTATTGGGCTCTCGGTCGTCGCGATATTATTCGTGCTCACCTTTTTCAAAAAATGGCGCTGGCTCTGGACGGAATGGCTAACTAGCGTCGATCACAAAAAAATCGGTATTATGTATATCATTGCATCCCTTCTTATGCTGTTCCGCGGTGGTGTCGATGCACTGCTAATGCGTGTTCAACTGGCTGCTCCGGAGGTCGAGTTTTTAGCCCCGGACCACTATAACCAGATATTCACCACCCACGGCGTTATCATGATCTTGTTCATGGCAATGCCGCTGATGTTCGGTTTATTCAATATCGTCGTCCCGCTATTAATCGGAGCTCGTGACGTTGCCTTTCCGTTCCTGAACTCCCTTAGCTTCTGGTTGTTCTTCATGGGAGCGATGCTGTTTAACGTTTCCTTTATTATCGGTGGATCACCCGATGCAGGCTGGCTTGCTTACCCGCCGCTCTCCGAGCTTTCGGGCAGTCCGGGTCTAGGTCAAGACTTCTATATTTGGGGTATTCAAATCTCTGGTATCGGCTCCTTGGCTACCGGGATCAACTTTATCGTTACAATCTTGAAAATGCGTGCGCCAGGCATGAAGCTTATGCAAATGCCGATGTTCGTATGGTCTGTACTCTCGTCTTGCGTAACGATTATTTTCGCTTTTCCAATATTGACCGTTACTTTGTTCCTTCTATTCATTGACCGTTATCTCGGCGCGCATTTCTTTACGCTCGATGGCGGCGGCAATCCGATGATGTATATCAACCTCATCTGGATGTGGGGACATCCTGAGGTGTACATCGTTATTTTACCTGCATTCGGGATATTCTCTGAAATCGTTTCTGTTTTCTCGAAGAAAAAGCTTTTCGGCTACAAATCAATGGTATTCGCCCTTATGGCCATCAGCTTCTTCTCATTCTTTACTTGGGCGCATCACTTCTTCACCATGGGCTCCGGCGCCAATGTCAATGCATTCTTCGCCTTAACGACGATGATCATTGCTATACCGACCGGGGTTAAAATATTCAACTGGCTGTTTACGATGTACCGCGGCCGAATTAGGTTTACAACTCCGATGATGTGGACAGTTGCGTTTATACCGTGCTTCATTGTCGGCGGGATGACTGGGGTGCTCTTGTCTGTTGCGCCTGCTGACTTCCAGTTCCATAACAGCTACTTCCTGATCGCGCATTTCCATCAGGTGCTGATCGGTGGCGTCGTGTTTGGTTATTTTGCAGGCCTTTACTACTGGTGGCCAAAATTGTTCGGTTTCCGTCTGCATGAGGGCCTTGGCAAATGGGCATTCTGGTTCTGGAACATCGGCTTCTATGTATGCTTCATGCCGCAATACGCGCTTGGCCTAATGGGTATGACACGCCGCTTTAACGAATACAACTTCGATATGGGATGGCAGCCGCTTAACGTGGTATCGACAGTTGGCGCATTCCTAATGGGCATCGCGTTTATATTCCAAGTATGGCAAATCGCGCACAGCATTAAGTTTTTCAAGAAAGAAAAGGACGGCGACGCTTGGGATGGCCGTACACTGGAATGGTCGATTCCATCTCCTCCTCCGATCTACAACTTTGCTCGCTTGCCGCAGGTTACGAGTCAAGACGAGTGGTGGGAAGAGAAGCAGCGTATTGCCAGCGGCAAGCCTGCCAAGCCATTGGCACCGCTTGAACCGATTCATATGCCTAAAAACTCCGCTATTCCATTCATTATGGCGGTGTGCTGGTTCATAGCCGGCTTCGGCTTCGTATGGGATTGGCTATGGATGGCGATACCGGGTCTAGTCGGCGTAGCCGTATGTATGCTTGTGCGTTCGTTCACCTATGATACGGATTACTATATATCTGTAGAAGAGATTGAGCGTACGGAAGCAGCATTAAGGGGGAATAACTAATGGCACATGCAGTATCCAAGCCAGCAGGAGCGCATGGCGGTCATGGCGGCGGTCACCATGACGAGCATCACGATCAAGAATCAATGAAAACGTTCGGCTTCTGGCTGTTTCTTATAACTGACGTAATTTTATTCGGCACATTATTTGCTACATTCGTTGTCCTTCGTTTCAGTACGGACGGAGGGCCAACGGGCGGCGAGTTGATTGAGCTAAACGGGATTATCATCTCCACCTTCATTCTCCTGACCAGCAGCTTTACAAGCGGTCTGGCTGTTCTTCAGATGAACAAGGGCAATAAGCAAGGGCTTATTCTATGGCTTGCCATTACGGCTTTGCTTGGCGCATCATTTATTTATCTAGAAGTAACCGAGTTCGTGCATCTCGTGCATGAGGGTGCCAACATCGGAACAAGTGCTTACTGGTCTGCTTTCTTTGTTCTAGTCGGGACTCACGGCCTTCACGTATCGGTCGGGCTCGTCTGGATGGTCGCACTGATGCTTCAGTTGAGTCGCCGCGGCATTACGCCAGTTACGAAGCGCAAGGTCGGCATCATTAGCTTGTACTGGCATTTCTTGGACGTTGTATGGATTTTTGTATTCACGATTGTTTACTTGATGGGGGTGATGTAGATGAGTAACCCTAACACGCATGAAGCTCAGCACGATTCCCATGGCGGATCGATGAAGGCCTATGTTATTGGCTTTCTCTTCTCCATCATTCTGACGATTATTCCACTAGTTGTAGTCATGAATGATCTGCTGAACAAAACCGCTACGACAGTTCTCATTCTCGTAATGGCTATCCTGCAGTTCATTGTTCAGCTTGTCTTCTTTATGCATATTCGAGACGAGGAGAAGCCGCGCTACAACCTCATGGCGCTTATCTTCGGACTTGTCATATTGCTGACGATCGTTGCTGGCTCCATCTGGATTATGACTTACAATACGGTAGGCTAATACTCGGCAATTAGCAAAAACAAAGCTGGATCAAAGTCATTGCGACTTGGATTCAGCTTTTTTTTGTGTGCCTATGACCTTCTTCATTCTGATTGTTTATAATCAAACTTTACCTTTTATTGGATATAGATCCATGTCATAATCCTACTATAACGATTGGCAAATCTAATTAGAGGTGATCACAATATCCATTCTTCTTCGCCCCCTGCAGCTGCCCGATGACTATGAGCAGCTTGCCCAATTACTAAACCAGGTTTGGTCCGAGCCAACCTCGGCAAAGCGGCTCTTAGAGGATGATCAGAAGCTATATGAGGTTGGCCATACTTGGCTGGATGAAAACGGACTACTCGCTGGCTACGATCGAGAACGTCTAGCAGCAGTTAATGAAGAAGGGGAAATTGTGGGGTACGCTTGGTCATGGCGAGCCCCTTGGACAGAGCCGGGCTATTTATGCAATACGCTCATTGTTGCGGAAGCGTACCGCAAACAAGGAATCGGACAGCGACTGCTGCAGCATATTTCGGAATGGGCTTTAAACATCGGCGCTTCTGGTCTTATGACAGAAATATGGGACGACAACGAGGATGCTCGGCAATTTGCAATTCAGCGAGCTTTTGTCATCGACCGCCATGCCTTTCAATCCGTCCTGAGCATAGACAATCAAGAGGGACAGCTAGCAGCGGCTTTGCCCGATTTTCCCGAGATAGACAATCTTCGCTTTCTAACGCTTGCGGATGAGCCTGGCGAGGAAAGCGAGCTCAAGCTCTATGAGCTTTACAAGGAAACGCTCATAGATATTCCGGGATTTCTAGGAGAGGTGCCTGAGCAGAGCGAATGGCGAAAATGGTATTTGCAGGTCGATGGTTATGCCCCTGAACGAGTCATTATTGCTGCTGACGGCGATAACTTTGTTGGGGTTACAAATGTTCTACTAAATGCGAAGACCAACGGCATGTATCATGAATATACTGGCGTAAGCCGAGCGTACCGCGGCAAGAAGGTTGCACTGGCACTGAAGTTAAAAGCGATTCAGCTTGCCAGACGTGAAAACGCTGCTTACCTTCGAACGGACAACGATTCGGCCAATGAACCCATTCTTAGCATTAACAGGAAGCTTGGGTACTTTCCGCTTCGCGGCTCCTATCGAGTACTCGCACCACTAGATCAAGTAATACAACGGTTGAACATGTCTGTGCCAAGGTGAAACGGCTATCGCCGTCCTATGGCGGCGCCAGCTCGTTTCGCAGTGATAGATAAGCCTATTTATAATAGAAAACTTATAAATTCCTATCTATATAAGTTGAACTATAGATTTCCAGGCGAGAATAAGGGCTCCGAGGGCGTACACTTCGTTTCTCCAGTACAATCTTCTGGCTTCGCTAGATGAAGGTGAAGCGCCTACGCTGCACTTTATACAATGAAAACCTCACATGAGTGCTGCTTCAGACGGCTACATTGTACTTTCGCAGTAGAATTAGCTCCAAACCAACGAATATCGCCCTATACTAGGCAATCTATTGCACAAACTACAGTGTACGTGCCAAGTTAGGCGAGTAACGTCGATTACGTTGTACAAACTGCAACGTAGCCTCTTCCTATAGCGCTGAACCCATCGAGCTAGCAAGCCCAATCTAAGAGTTGGAGAAGGATAGCTGAAGTAACCCAACTAGATAATTTGAACTGGGGATTTACGTTTTGGGCGCTGTGCGAGTAGATCATCCTTAAGTATCGCGAGTACAACCAGTTTCTTTGATTTCCTTAGACGGTTAAAGGCAAGGATAAGGGCTGCAAAAGCGAACAGTTCGTTTCTCCACAATGATCTTCTCGCTTCGTCTAAACTTCATTTTTTTAGTTCAACTTATATATTAAATAAAGAAAAGACTTCCTCCAACTAACCAAGCTTTCGCTCCGGTTGGTTTGGGGAAGTCTCTTCTTGTTTCACCTTGCTGCATCAGCCTCGAGAAAATTCAGCATAGCTGACCTTTACGCCTTTAGGCACCGCCAGCGTCATATGCATATCTAAATGATCCGAGACAATGCCGCCATCTCTGTTATCCAAAGACCCGATCATAACGTACAGGGTAGACCCTACTGTTTCCGTTTTCAGGATATGGCCATCCTGCCGCTCCATAGGCTTAGATGACGAATATCGAACTTGGCCAAACAGCTGAAGCTCTCGCGAATCGGTTTCAGTAAGCTGGATGTCGGAATACGTATGAACTACGATACGCTCAATACTAGCTGGCACCTGCTCCATCTTCGTTTCGATAAACGCGGTGCGCTGCGTCATTTGCAATCCTCGTTGCAGTTCATCAAATAGGCCCGTCGACATCAGCAATGCAAGCCCAAGACTCACCGCACCAATGACCCCTACAAAGAAGACACTTATCCAGTCATAACGGACGATAGCTCGCTCGCTGCTCGAAAGCTTTAAATAAAGAAGAAGCTCCACGCCCAGCATGATAAATACGACCGGAGCTACCCACATCAGCATCTCATAAGCCTCAATCTCTTGCCAGAAGGATACCGCAAGTCCCGTACCCATAAGAATTAAAGTGACACCCATAGATAAAGAGCCAACCCGCCAGATTCTTGCGTTCTGGGGCAGATGTTCTGGTTCGACTGCGATGTTTACATTGTTCAATGCGATTCCTCCTCACGCTTTGCAAGCAAGGTCGGCGGCCGCTCTGGCGGTTTGCCCTTGCTTGAATGAATAGGCGCTTTGCTTCCGAAGGCTAGGCGCAGGCCGACAATAATCATGACGAATGCAACAACAGCCGTTGGAATCATATATTTAATTTGCATGTATTGCGAGTAAAGCTGATTCGAAAAATGAGAGGTTACCTCTACAGCTACACGATCCAGCAAATAGTATGCGCCAAAGCCAAGCAGTCCAAGACCAAACCAGCGCTGATAAGGCACAAGCTGCGTCAGCACCGGCTCGTCAGTAAGCGTCTGGCGCTCGTAACGAGAGGTCTGCTGCAGGGCATCGAAGAAAGCAAAGCACCAGAAGAGAGGCAGCAGGAAGAAAAACAACGACAGGCGCAAATTGTCCATAATATAGACGGTCAGGAGAAAGCCGCCCATTAGCTGCAGCCCCCGCTTTTGCAAGCCTAGATACAGATGGCCTGCACCTGGGAATATCGATAAGGCAATAGCAAGCACCTTGCTCTTGCGCCCCGAAGACATATAAGATTCCATATCCTCAAAAATAGCCCGATCCACTAGCAGCTCTCCGCGCTGCTTCGCATGCAGCTGACTGATTGCATCAAACATGCTGTATACCCATATAACAGGCAATGCAAGTAAAAAGACGAGCAGCTCTCCTCTGTGAACAATCATGCTCAAAAAGACAATAATCGCGAACCAGCCAATGAACGAAATGAGAAAGGTGACACCGCGCTGCATTAACCCCAGATTCATATGTCCGAGACCAGGTACAAACGAAAATAGAATCGTCCGTGATTTCTCACGCTGATGCTCCAGGCCTATGGGTACAAAGCTCGGATCAGGTTGACCGGCATGTTGATGATTCGGATGTCTATGGCTTGGATATGGCGATAAAGCCTTGCCATTAATAAGACCAACGATCATATCAATCATGTTGATAAGCGCTGCTATTCCGGCCACAAACAAAAAGAAGAAAATAAACCCATCCTCAATATAACCGCCCGCCATTGCTAGCAGTAAAAGCATGGCTATTGGGCCAAAAAAGGCTCCTCCATACAAAATAGCACGGATAGGCCTTCCTAAATAGGCATGCCCTACGCCAGGAATAAAAGAAAGCAAAAACGCCGCTATTGGACTTTTGTTCATCGATTATTTTTCATTCCTTTCTATATCAATTGATTATTTAAAACGAGATGCTCTCAGCCCATCCAGCCATGATCCAGTCTGGTCAACGATTCTATCTGACCACGATTCCGATTGCCTGTTGCTTGCCTCAGACGGGTCCGGCCGCATCGTTTGCTGTTTATTCTCGTTCAGCTCACGCTGCACAAGCTTCTCAGAGAAGGAGCTGAAGGTTCCGCTAGCAAGCAGCAGCAATGTAATAGAAGCTGCTACCGTATAGTGGGTTACCGGATGCTGGAGCCACGTGCGAACGCGAGAAGGAGACTTCTGAATCCGCTTATCTGACTCTACTTGATTAGATTGTCTTCGATGAAGCCCCTGCTCGCTTACCAGCTCTGCTACCACACGCTGCTCCATCAGGTCAAAATCAGGCTGCAGCGGCTGCAGCACGGCCTCGGAATCATTCATGAAGCCAATAAACAGCTCCAAACACGTTTCACAAACGCTCAGCTCCTGCTCGACTACTGCTCGTTCAGCTTCCGGAAGTCGATTATTCACATATTCCTGCATTTGGTCTGGCGTTATGTGCATATTTTTCACTCGAAATCCTCCTTCCGCCAATGGCGCTTCATCCAGTTTCTAGCACGGTACAATCTGGACTCCACGCTTTTGCGCTCCAGTCCGGTTTCGGCTGCGATCTGTTCGTACGATTTATCTTCCATATAATACGCGGTGATGACCTCGCGATAGTTATCCGGCATTTCATCTACCCTCTCGCGCACCCGCTGCCTATCCGACTGCTCGATAGCCAACAGCTCTGCTGATGAAATTCCTCCAGTGTCCTCTTGCAGCCTCTCCGCTATCACTTCGCTGTCGAGCAGCTCCTCAGGCCTTCTAGCTTTACTTCGCCTGAAATCAATTGCCCGATTAACAGCAATACGGGTAATCCACGTCTTCAACCCATCCAGACGGCATTCCGGAAGGGAGCGATAAATTTGCAGCAGCACTTCCTGCGTAATATCCTCCGCATCATGCGGCGAATGAAGCACTGCGAAGACTGTTCTATATATATACGGACCATACGCCTTTACGAAAGGACCATAATGCTCGGGCCCGCCCTTCTGTACCGCTCTGATCCAATCCTCGTCTTGAATGTCGCTCCCCTCCTTCCCAACACAATAGACGCCATCCCATCCCTCTTACCCTGCACTAAAAATAAAAAAAGTTTTCATAGAGGCTGACAGCTCAAAAAAAAAGCGGAAAACCTCATCATTCGTAATATTAATACGAACGATGAGGTTCTCATCTTTTATTAGTGATGACGCTCAAATCATCATGCACTTACCTATCGCTAAACCGTTAAAGCATGCTTTAGCTCTTCCGGCGAACGATCCCACCACTCCGGGTTGTGCTCAACAAGCAGCTTGTTAAGTGCCGTACGTTCAACATCACCCAGCTCATCTAGCACATAGCGGCGTTTAAGCGATTGATCCAGCTTATTAACATGATCAGGAAGTATCTTCCATCCACGTTTTGCCTCCGAATCAATCAGCATTTCACACGCTGTTACCCCAGCATAATAAGAGCCTTCCTCATTACGGTCGACCGCTACCCAGACGATCCAGCACTGGCGGCCGTTTGGCGTGTCCTCTTTATTTGGCGTGAACTTAATTCCGCGCTCCACCTTGCTCTTGGCATGCATCGCGCCAACGTCGATATAAGCAACTCCCTCATCAATAATGACACAGGCTACAGCGCTCAAATCGATCGAACCTGATCCAAAGCCTTTATGTTTTTTGCTGCTCACAACGTTGAGCGTCAGTGATTTCTTTTCTTTTTTCTCAGGCTGAGCTGGTTGTCCTTGTTCTTCCGTCATACAAATTCACACCTTCCCCATACATTAATTCCATTTTAGCTAATAATCTTTGAAAAGCAAACATATACATGCTGTAGATGCTTGTCAACGGGAGGGAAACGTTCAATGACTCCACGCAATTCCAAAAAAATTTTACTCGTATTACTCGCAGTCGTCATGCTCGGCTTATCTGTGCAGTACGGCTTCGGGACTGCTTGGCAATCCCAATATACTTATGCCTTCGCCCCTGCCGCGAGTGCCAAGCAAACCCCTGCGCCTGCCCAAAACTCGGCCAAGCCGCCCAGCGTGCAGGAGCCAAATACGGTTCTGACGCCTACACCTCAAGAGCTTAGCAAACGTGTCGTTGAGTATCATATCAGTGTTCATTTACTTGACGATGCAAAAATATTAAATGGCGATCAGACCGTAACCTGGACGAACCCTGGCAAAAAAGCTGTGGCCGAGCTTTATTTCCACCTGTATCCCAACGCCTTTCAGTCAGACAAAACAACGTTTATGAAAGAGTCCGGCGGCAAGCTCCGCCAAGACAAAGCAACTACGAACAGCCAAGGCTATATGAAGCTGCTGACGTTAGAAACACTAGAAGGAGAGAGCCTCCTGCCGCGCCTCCAATTCGTGCAGCCTGATGATGGGAATACCGACGATTTCAGCTTAGCCAAAATCCGCTTGCCAGAGCCTGTTGCTCCAGGCAAATCGGTTACCCTTCATATGGCTTACGAGGTAAAGCTGCCGGAAGTGTTCGCTCGCATGGGGTATTCAGGCAATTTTGTCATGGCGGGACAATGGTTTCCCAAAATCGCTGTATACGAAACTGCAGGCACGCGAGGCCGGACAGCTGAAGGCTGGAATGTCCATCAGTATCATGGAAACTCCGAGTTTTACAGCGACTTTGGCATATACAGCGTGCGAATAAAAGTACCCGAAGCCTACACAGTCGCAGCTACCGGATTCCAGACGAAGGCCATTGAAATGAAAGATCAAATGAAGATTTATCAATTTTATGCCGATGATGTGCACGACTTCGCTTGGTCTGCTTCACCTGACTTTGTTTATGAGGAGACCGCTTACTCCGATACGGGCATACCCGGCGTTCGTATTAAGCTGTATCTAGACCCTGCGCATGCCGCCCTTAAGGATCGTTACATGCATGCAGCTAAATCAGCGTTGTCGAGCTATGCCAAATGGTATGGCGAGTATCCTTACAGCACGCTGTCTATCGTCGTACCCCCGAAAGGAGCGAACGGAGCCGGCGGCATGGAATATCCCACACTGATTACTGCATTCGCTGCCGAGAAAGAAAATCCCGGCTACAATCTGGAGCGTACCGTCGTCCATGAAATCGGCCATCAATACTGGTATGGCATGGTTGCCAGCAATGAATTCGAGGAGGCATGGCTCGATGAAGGCTTTACGTCCTATGCTGAGGATAAAGTAATGGAGACTACTTACGGTCTCGAGTCTAATCTACGCATAGAAGCCAGCTATATGACCGATCCCGCTCCGCTCAAGCAGCCATCTTGGGCATATGGCAGCCATACACAATATGCCGAGAACGTTTATATGCGAGCCAAGCTGGTGCTTATCGGTATTGAGAATCAGGTCGGATCACGAACAATGCAGAAGATATTACGTACCTATTTCCAAAAATATAAGTTCAAGCATCCCTCCAGCGCAGATTTCCAGCGTGTTGTCGAGCAGGTAACCAAGACCAAATGGCATGATTATTTCAGCCAATATGTATACGACGACCAAATGGCCGACTTCTCCATCGAATCTATACATGTTCGTCCCGTTACGCAGGAAGGGGATCAGCTTTACGAATCGGTTGTTCTCGTCAAGAAGAACGGCGGCAGCAATGGCGAAATCAAAATCGTGCTGCAATTTACCGATGGTACAAAAATGACGAAGCTTTGGAGCGGCGAAGAGTCCCATATTCAATATAAGGAGCTGCATACTGCCCCGCTTCAATGGGCTGTCGTCGATCCGAATTACAGCAACGTACTCGACAATAAGCTCATTAACAACTATATGCAGGCTAAGCTGCCTGAAGAAAAGCGTACTAGATGGAGCCTTGGCGTAGTCAAGCTGGTTGAAGGGCTGCTCGGATCGCTTAGCTGGTAAGTAATTGCGTTCAAGGAGCGATAAATGATGAAGATACATTTGAAGCAAGGCTGGCGACTCACAGTTAAACATTTTTACCTTGTAATTATATTGTTTCTATATCAGCTGCTTTGGGGCTTCTTCCTCTATCGATTCATCGATTCGATCGTTTCGCCGCTGCTGCGTCGTTATCCAAGCGCTTACCCTTCTGACGTTGCAGCACAGCTTTTCGTTACCGAAGCCCAGTTTCAACTGCTGAAGACCGATCTCATCTCTCCCTACGTTTGGACGCTCGGCAGCCTGCTGCTCATTCGAATGGTGCTCACTCCTCTATTTAACGCAGGTCTATTCTACTCGCTAAAACAGACGAGATCTGACGGAGGAACGCGCTTTCTGGAAGGGATTCGCAAAGCATGGAAGCCCGTTGTTCTTCTTTACTGGGTAGAATCTATTCTCTCGCTGGCCCCAGCCTGGTGGCTGCTGCCGCGCGCGCTCGAGTCTCTGCTTCAGAGCAGCTCCGTGCCGGAGCTTATGCAAACGGTACTGCCCGGAGCAGCACTATGGCTCATATGGGGGACGGTGCTGCACCTGCTGTTTCTATCGATGCAGCTTGGCGCAGCCTCTGGCGAGGGCGTCTTCCGCTCCTTATGGCTCGCTCTGCGTAACTTTCTCTCCTATGCAGCACTGTCGCTTATTATGTGGGGATTGGGCGCAGCTGCTGGCATTGTCGTCACCAGCGTATCCATGCTTTGGACCGGATTGTTCGCACTCATTCTGCATCAAGGCTATCATCTCGTTCGTACATTAATGAAAGTATGGACGATAGCAGCGCAGTATGAATACCTGCAATCGAAATGAATAACTTCATGCACGGCCCCTCCTCCACAATGATGTGGTCGCGAGGGGCTTTTTTATTTCTTATTTACCGCAACTAATTGTTGGAATTTATGTATAAATAGTTGACAGAAAATGATAATTGGGGGATATAGAAATGATGCGTAAAAAACTCATTATAATATCGATGGCGTTGCTCCTATCAGGCGGCTCATTAGTTGCCGCGGACAAACTATTTCAGAAGGTAACCATCCTTTATAATAATAATAAGCTGCAGGCAGACGATGGATTGCTGGTGGATGATAAGATCTATATCAATATTCGCTCTCTTAGTGAGCCTCTGCAGGCTTTTATCCAGTGGAAAAGCAGTGAGAAGAGGCTTATTATTCAGAAGCCTAATGTTCATATGTTTCTGATGAACGAGAAGCGTACAATGTTTGGTCAAGTCGATAAGGGCACGACTCAGAAGTTTCTAGTGCAGGCACAAATCGATAACTTAAATCTTGAGATAGATAGCTTCAAGGTGATGATTGTCGATCCGAACGATAAAGAAACTGTCATTGACAGCCGCAATCAAAAGGATAATGACTTTAAAGAATTCGTTGAGAAGGATACGTTTTGGTTCAGCTCAAAGGTCATCACCTATGATTTTAAATATGCAGGCAAATACAGGCTGCAGTTCTGGATGGAGCAAAAAAACGGGGATCCGCAGATCATCTCAGAAAAAGTCATTACTGCGAAATAATGAAGAAACTTATACTTCCTATATTTTAAAATAGCTACTCTGCGTTGAACAAGGAAGCCGTTCTTATGAACAGCTTCCTTGTTCTATTTGCACTTCGCTTGCGGCTAGCGAAATAGGTATTTATACATATGAGATATTTTTAATCTTTTGCAAAAAAGGTTACAACACCGCCGTTTATAGGCCGCTAGACTTGGTCCAGCGATATGCTCCCAAAGGGACAAATCGGTATATTTTACACGATATCCACATAATAAATGAAATTGAGTTCATTCATTTGGTTAGAAAGTACTACTAACAACGGTTTTATTACAGTAAACACGGATTAATGAATGAATAAGCCAAAAGTTTACATGAGAATTATTAGAATTTGCCAGTAAAAGCAGGAGATGATTGAAAATAATCGAATAATTCTCAACAGCAGTAAAAAAACAGCCTAATTCCCTATGGGGAAACGGGGGAACCACTTTGGGTGAATTGATTCCGATGTCTGATCCATTTTGCAGCGTCTGAGGAATCATAGGGAGCCTTCAACCGAACCCCACAGCTAACCTCGTCGGCCTTGGAAGGAGCTTCACAATTGAAAAAGGTTACCGCATTACTAATGGGTCTCGTACTCCTTCTTGCTTTTCAAGCGGGAAGCGCGTTCGCAGATTCAAAACTGAACGGATTTATCGATGGTGTGATTGGTACCCCGTACAAGAGCGGTGGAACATCGTCGAAAGGCTTTGATTGCTCTGGATTTACAAGCTATGTGTTCACTAAAATGGGCATCGAGCTTCCACGTACTTCCGTTGCGCAATCCAAAGCAGGCACGAAGGTCGATAAGACTGATCTAATTCCGGGAGATCTTGTGTTTTTTGACACCGTTGGTGGCAACAATAGCAGTGTATCCCACGTTGGCATTTACATTGGAGACGGTAAGTTTGCTCATTCATCCTCGAGCAGAGGTGTTGTAACAGACAAACTGAACTCTTCCTATTATGAAACTCGTTTTGTGACTGCTCGTCGTGTCATGAATGATGAGTCTTTCGAAGCATTTGCTAACGAAAAATAGAGTAACCTGGCCCTTCGCAGTAAGGACTTTATAGGTAGGCTCATTCAGCAAAGCCGCAGTTTTTTGTCCTGAAACGACAAATGACATGCGGCTTTGCTGTTTCATCCCAAGCTTTTCGCGATATCTGAAAGGAGCACTGCTTGATGTACTTATTCATTCATCGCAAAGATTTGCGTACTGCAGATTTGCGGGCATTTGACTATTTAAAGAAAAAGGATACGCCCGGCATTCATTTGCTCATCATAGATCCCATTTTAATCGGCGGAGGCAGGCTAACCAGCCATAGCGGCAGAAATTTCATGGCACAGGCCGCATCTTTGCTGCACAGCTATTTTAACGAGGACAGGGAGCTTCATGTGCTCTATGGGGACCCTGCCTTAATAACAGAGGCGCTTCTGCAAGCCCACCCCATTGACGAGGTTGTGGTCCATGCAGACTACACGCCTTATGCCCGTAAGCGGGACGAGCAGTTGCAGCAGGTTACTCGTAGTCTAGGGCGTCGCTGGATGCCCCTTGCAGATGCAGCACTTGCTGATCTCGAGGCTTTCCCAGCATTCGCGCGTCGACAAGAGACCTACAAGGTGTTTACCCCCTTCTACCGGATGTGGAGCAGCTTTATGCTGCAATGCTATAGTCCGATGGGCGAAACAACGATACAGCAGCTTTCAACTGTAAAAGAATTGAACAGCACTATTGCACAGCAGTTTGAGCTGCCTAATTCCATATCCTCTGCACTGGGCGGTACGAACGTTGAGGGATTGCCCAAATCGCTGCTGAGGCTCGATCGCTTCATGCGTGAACGTCTTGCTTCCTATGCAGATAGCCGTGATTCCTTTGCAGAGGAGCTTACGAGCGGGCTCGCTCGCTTCTTGAATACAGGCGCGATCTCGTCGCGTCACGCTTATGAGCAAACACAGGGCTTGCCCGGAGCTGAAGCATGGCATCGCCAGCTTGCATGGAGAGATTTCTATTTGTATCAAGCCATGTATAATGATGATTATTTCAGGTACGAGCAGCAAACAGATCTGTCTGCCTTGTCAGATAAGCATTTTGAAGCATGGACTTCCGCTGCAACAGGTATTCCGATTATCGATGCCGCAATGACCCAGTTAAGCCGTACAGGAGAACTGCCAAATCGCTTGCGAATGGTTGTAGCGATGTTCTTAACCAAAAACCTGCTCTGCCCCTTTACGCTCGGGGAGCAGCATTTCCGTCATCATCTCAGCGATTATGACAATACACTTAACCGCGGAGGCTGGCTATGGTGCTCTTCGCTCGGCTACGATGCTGCGCCTTATTTCCGAATTATGAATCCAGCACTTCAGTCGCAAACGCATGATCCCAGCGGCAGCTACATCCGGCGCTGGCTGCCTCATTTGGCTCATCTGTCTGATAAAGAGATACATCAGCCACAAAGCGGCGCTATCGTAGATTTAAAAGCATCTCGCTCTAGAGCCATTGAGGTATACAAAACGATACTCAAGTAATTAACTTCAATGAATGTAACGCAGTCATTTGGTTAGAAGCCTTGATTTTAGATCTATAATAATAATAAAACCTCCACAGCAGCTTTGAAACAGCAGTTGTGGAGGTTTTTCACATAAATATGAAAAAATAAGAACCTATATAAGTTGAATTTAACAAAATGAAGTTATAGCGAAGCGAGAAGATTGTTATGGAGAAACGAAGTGTTCGCCTTTGCGGCCTTATTCTTACCTTTAAATGTTTTAGGAAATCAAAGAATCTGGCTGCAACAGCGATCGTAAGAATGAACTTCTCGCGCAGCGACCAAAACGCAAATGTTTAGTTCAACTTATATAGGCTTTGTTTTCTTCTGCCCCTATGGCCATTCTTCGCAGCACTTGTCTTCTTCCTAGAACCAGCATAGCAGCTAAAAGTAAAAGCATCAGCACAACGAGTGCGCTTATATACCATAATGTAGACTCAACATTATATTGATCCATAAACCAGCCGGTTAAGCGTGGAAAAATAGCTCCTCCAAGCCCGCCGAAAGCGACCAGCAGGCTCGTTGTCCGCTCAGTCATGCCCGGAATAAGCTCATTAGCGTAGACTAGTGCAATTCCGAATATACCAGCGAAGAACAATCCGCTTAACGCAACCAGTACGAGCATCCAGCTTAGTTGCCCTAAGACAGCCATTAAAATAAAAATAATGGAAGCTCCTGCCGTTGCGATCAACAAATATCGCGAATATCCCATACGTTCAGCCAATACGCCAGCGAATATGCGGCCCAGCACCATCGTACCCCAGAACAAGCTAAGTACAGCAGCAGCACTAGACTCCCCTACTCCCGAGCGGGAAATAAGAATCGATGGCAGGTAATTTGAGAAGCTCATTTCCATGCCTACATAAAGCATAAAAAACAATGCCGATAGGAGTAAAAAAGGCAATGCTTTGCGCGGATAACCGAAAAAAGCAGAGGTTTGTGCCCCCTCAGCACTTGGTAATCTCTGAGCTGCCGCACTTTTCCCTTGCTCCGAAGTAGAGCGTGAGCTAACGCTGAGCTGATCATCCAGCTCCCCGAAGGACATCGTCAGCCACATTACAAATATAATGGCTGCCATAGCCGCAAGTATAGGGAATGAAACCTGCCATATGTTATTTTTGATCAAATACGCAGCCGCAATCGGGATTAATAAGGCGCCAACCCCAAAGAAGGTTTCCAGCTTACTCATTGCCGAGGCCTTCCCGTTCTTCGCCATATCGATAATCATGGCGCCAACCACTGCTTCCGTCATCCCAAATCCGAGTCCAGCAAGCGGGGCAATCGCAAGCATCCAGCTCCATGGAAGCAGCAAGCTATAAGCCGCTTCGCTAAGCGCCAGTATGCCAATAGCAAGCAGCACAGCTCCCCTCTTGCCCATTCTCGCCGTAATGGACGGCGCCAGCAGCACACCGACTAAAAAACCAAGAAATTGATTCATAATCCATTGGCCGCCATCTTTATAGGTTAGGCCGTAATGAGCAATTAGCTGCTCTAGGATAGACCCGCCTACCACATGGGCAACCCCAATAACTAAATAAGACAAGCAGCCAAGCCAAATTAACTTTTTCATATCTAAGCTTCTCCTTATTTTTCGCACATTCACCTTGCGCCAATCTGATATAATAAACCTGTTTCAATTGTCGTTCATCTGATAGGAAGCCATATCCAAGCGGAGGTATTTACCCCATGACAAATCATCAAGGCTCCAAACATTATAAACGAAATCCGCTCGAAATGACCATATGTCCAATGAATCCCCTGCATGCACAGGAAATATGCAGCTGGACATACGAATCCCCGTATCATATTTATAATTGGCCCGCTTGGGAGCATATGCAAAAGGACGGAATCGAGTTTGGCGATCCCGTCCTGCGTGCAGCGCAATATACAGCCGTTATTGACAATCAGCAGCAGCTGATTGGTTATGCTCAATTTTTCCCTATAGCAGGCGTAACAAGGCTTGGACTCGGAATAATTCCTGCGCTTTGCGGACAAGGCCTAGGGCCCGCTTTCACAAGGCTTATCGTAGCGGAAGCCCGGCGGCGTGCGCCAGAAAATGAAATCGATTTAGAAGTGCTCACTTGGAATACGCGAGCCGTGCGAACTTATGAACAGGCTGGCTTTCATATTGCGGATACCTATCCTCATCCGAAGTCAGACCTCTGCTCCGACTGCTACTGCATGGTATATGAGCCATCTGAGCATCATAGAGGCTGAGCCCCTCGCTCCGTATCCTTTTGATCCATAAATAAAATAAGTCCCGGTGCAATCAAGACGGACACGGTCCGGATCCAAGCTGGTGAATCCAAATCCGTATACGCTCTAGAAATAATGGCACGTCGATTCTCGTTTAACTGTACCAGATTAGGAACAAAGTAAGGGCGCCAGCTCCAGTTCGCACCGCGATACTGCTCTTCACGTTGCCAGCTCATATCCGCATCGCGGTAATAGTTGGATGATAACTGAATACCATCCTCGTTACATAAATATACTCGGATACAATCATGATAAAGCTCGGGCAGCAGTGCCTCGAGCCATTCACCACTATGCTCGGTGAATCGCACCCTTGAAGCGGTTTTCACAAGCTGCTCGGCTAGACTCTCGAATTGGCTTTGCCAATAGCGCTCGCTTCCTAAATAATGATGCAAATGCTGCTCAAGCTCAGCCTCAACGATCGTTGCAAAGCAATCCGGCGCAAGAAAGTCAGGCTCTGCTCGCGCAAACATAAATCCCTGCACATAACGAGCCCCTAATTGTATAGAGCGAACCAGATCCTCCCTCGTCTCTACACCCTCGACAAGCAATGACGCTCCTACTTGCTCCGCTAGATCAGAGAAAGAGCTTAACACGCCAAAATAACCGTCATGCGTTGCACTCTTCTTAATCATATGAATATCGATTTTAAGTAAATTAGGCTGAATTTGCGCAATGCGGTCTGTATCGCTAAAGCCGCTGCCGACATCGTCAATCGCAATCATACAGCCTCTCGCCCTGTAGATATCCACTACGGCTCGAAGCTTCTCCGTGGAACCTGAAAAGCTTTCTTCTGTAATCTCAATGACAATTCGCTTCGGATTAATTCCATATTTATCAAGCAAGGACAATGTGTAAAGCTCTCCGTTTTCCTCATAACGATAGATCCAAGACGGCTTTAAATTAATAAAGAGCATCGGTTGCTCTTCCATTAACGATAGCTTGGAGAATGCCTGCTCACGCAGTATCCGATCTACAATAATATGATCCTCTTCCGGGACCTGTTCATTGCAGAAAAAAGGACCGAGGCTGCGAACAGAGTTATGTTTAACTGCCCTTCCAAGCACCTCATACCCTATAATCCGTCTTGTATCCATCGCTATAATGGGCTGATAAAATGCGGCTAGCGTTTCACCGTTTAAATCAAGCCCTTTCGGAAGCTGCAGCGATGATTGGCACTTCTTCATAGCGCTCTCCTCTATGTCACATGTATGTTAGTTTATATATCACGTATATTAAAGAACATTGTAATAGAGTAGCTATGAAATGTAAAGATACGGTATTAGCCCCTATCCTCCCGCTGGAAATAATCCGTCTACATTAGATCAGCCTAATAATTTGCGTAACCTTCTCACCCTGCGAAACCTCAATGACATGATGCTTGCTATTGTACGTAATGGTACCGCTTCCCACCCCTATAACGGGATCCTCACCCAAGCCGAAAAAAACATCGTCCGCTAGCGCCTCCATCACTTCATGACGATCCTCGGCAGGCAGCACCGACCATTCCTCAGGCTCCATTTCAAAAAAAGTATAGCTATCCTCAATTTCCGCTACTGCTGCTGTAAAATCCTTCAAAATATCCGCATATTCTCTAGCATGTCTAACGCCCATTCGTATATACCACCTTTATCGTCGTCATTTTTTGTACATATCTCTCTACTATTCTACCTCATTTTATTAATTTTTAACGTGTTTGCCTTCAAATCGTTCCTTTTACTCTAACTTCAGAATACCCATTTGACGATAATAAAAGAAGTAGAGAAATGTCGAAAATGTATTGGACGGGGTGTATGATGAAAAATTCAACAATTATTGGTCTTGTGCTAGGATTAGTCGCTGTACTCGGAGGCATGGTTTTAAAGGGAGCGCACCTGTCATCTCTTCTAAATCCAGCTGCTTATATGATCATCATTTTAGGTACGGTTGCTGCTATCATGATAGCCTTCCCGATGCAAGAGCTCGCCAAGGTGGGCAAGCTGTTTAAAATGGTTTTCACAGAGCAAACACTGCCGCAACGCGATGAGTTAATTCAGCGCTTCATGGAATGGGCATCCATTACGCGCCGCGAGGGACTACTCGCCCTTGAAGCGAAGGTTGATGAAATAGAAGATGCGTTCCTTCGCAATGGCATGCGTATGATTATTGACGGAAATGACCAGGATTTCGTTCGTGACGTTTTATTGGAAGATATTGCTGCAACTGAGGATCGTCACAAGGCGGGCGCGCTTATTTTCACGCAAGCAGGCACCTATGCTCCTACGCTCGGTGTACTCGGCGCGGTTGTTGGCCTTGTTGCTGCACTTGCGGATATGAGCGACATGAACAAGCTTGCCCATGCAATCGCGGGAGCTTTTATTGCTACACTTCTTGGTATCTTTACAGGTTATGTTCTCTGGCATCCAATTGCCAATAAGCTAAAACGTATGTCTAAGAAAGAAATTCAAATTCGACTCATGATGGTTGAAGGCCTGCTTTCCATTCAATCCGGCGTTTCCACAATCGCTATTAATCAGAAGCTGTCTGTTTTCCTTACACCTACAGAGAGAGCGAAGATGAAGGAGAAGGAGGAAGGAGCCGTTGAGCAGAAAGCATAGACACGAAGAACACGAGGAGCATGTTGATGAATCCTGGCTCATTCCTTACGCCGACCTGCTCACGCTGCTCTTGGCACTATTTATCGTGCTATACTCCATGAACTCTGTTGACGTGAAGAAATTTGAGGACATGTCTAACGCGTTCAGTATTGCACTCAGCTCAGGCAGCGGCATCCTCACTGAGAAAAGCATCGTAAGAAGTGGCGATGATGATGGAAAAAAACAAGATGAAGCAGGCGGAATTATCGATTCGAAAGAGGAAGCCAAAGATCCAAACAAGGAATTGTCCCAAGCAGATAAAGCTATGGAAGAGCTTATGGAGAGAGAACAAAAAAATCTAGAAGAGCTAAAGAAAAATATCGATAACTATATTGAGAAAAACGGCCTCACCAGCGATCTTGAAACGAAGCTCAATCTCTCCCAGCTTATGATCACGATCAGTGACAATGCATTATTTGCTCCAGCGCAAGCGAATGTTAAGCCTGAATCACGAGAGCTTGCTGTCGCTATTGGCAAGATGCTGCAGCAGTATCCTGATTACGAGGTTGTCGTGTCAGGCCATACCGACACAACGCCAATATCAACTGTTTTCTTCAAATCTAATTGGGATCTAAGCTCCATGCGGGCGATTCGATTTATGGATATTCTGCTTGAAAACAAACAGCTGAAGCCCGAACGCTTTAGTGCGATTGGCTTCGGAGAATATCGTCCGGTTGCTGACAACAAAACCGCAGCAGGTAAATCTAAAAATCGCCGCGTCGAGGTTTCCATTATGCATACCTATAGTGATGCTACGAATCCACAGAAGATCTCTGTAGCGAAATGATATTCTTTCCTATATTTCAAGAAAACCCATTGAATTGATCACACAATGTGATCAAATCCAATGGGTTTTCCTATATTGCCGCGTCCATCTCCATCTACACTGGCTTATAGCTCAATATTCCAAAAAGCTCCGTTTTTTCCTCTTCGCTTAGATCTCGCCATTTCCCAACCTGCAGTCCACCAAGCTTAATGTTCATAATTCTTTGCCGCTGCAGCTTTCTTACATGATAGCCAAATACTTCACACATTCTGCGTATTTGACGATTCCGACCCTCTGTTAAAATAATCCGGAATACCCTGTCCGTAACTCTCGTCACCACGCAAGGCAAGGTCATACTGCCCAGAATATGAACGCCGCTCGCCATTCCCTTTAAGAAAGCATCCGTCGCCGGTTTATCGACCGTTACCAAATACTCCTTCTCATGCTTGCCTTCGGAGCGAAGAATTGGATTAACGACATCACCGTCGTTGGTTAGAAGGATGAGACCCTCTGAATCCTTATCCAGCCTTCCAATTGGAAAAATACGTTCCGTATGACCAACGTAATCGACAATATTCCCTTTAATATGCAGCTCAGTCGTACATGTAATTCCGACTGGTTTATGGAGTGCGATGTAAACATGACGCTTCTGCTCGCCAATTCGATGCCCATCGACACGAACGTCATCCCCTAGCTCCGCCTGGCTTCCAAGCTGTGCTGCCACGCCGTTAATCGTAACGCGTCCGCTATCTACCAGCTTATCTGCCTCTCGTCTAGAGCAATATCCGGTTTCACTAATAAACTTATTGATTCTCAAAGCTGTTTCACCCCGTTGTATTTACTACCAGTTCGGCAATTTTGTCCGATGGATAATAATGCATTCCTGCTGTTGTACTCGCTGCGTCTGCAGATTTCATCTTTATAGCTCGGCTTGCTGCATGAAGCATTGCACGAGCCACATCCTCGCCCTTAATTGGACGATACTTGCGCATGCGACCCACCATCGCAAATTGCAAGCCCTTCGACATCCATGCACCAAAAGTCTCGCCGGGACGGGACAAAGCCCGCTCTCCAAGCAGCAGGGATGGCTGGAATATTTGAATTTGCGGTATACTCAGCTTAACAAGGGCATCCTGCAGCTCGCCCTTCACTCTGCTGTAAAACACCCTTGAGCTCGAGGAGGCCCCCATAGCGGTAACCACAGAAAATAAGGAGGCATGCGTGCGTTCCGCAAACCGCGCCAAAGTGAGCGGGTACTCATAGTCTACCTTACGGAAGGCTTCTTTTGTTTTGGCTGCCTTAATTGTAGTGCCAAGCGTACAAAAAACAACATCAGCGTTTGTGTGCTCCAATACCTGATCCAGCTCGTCCAAGGATGCAACGATCAGATGCAGCTTAGTGAGTTCACTTGGACTGCCGAGCCTCGCAGCTTCTATCGGTCGTCTGGAGACAACGGTGATTTTAAGCACAGCAGGATCTCGAATCAACTGCTCCAGCAAAGCGATGCCAATGAGACCCGTTGCCCCTACCAGCAAGGTGGTAAAGCCCTCCGAACCATTAGAAGGATTGCTGCTCTTCAGAGTACTCTTCTTGTTGCTTACAGCTTGCATCATAGACCACTTCTCCTTCACTTATTTCATTAGGAGTCCGATCTCGTACCTATTGTCCTAGTATAACGCTCTCAGCCTCTTCTTTCAAAGCAGGCAGCAGCAGATGCACGGTTGTCCCCACATTTACCTGGCTCTTAATATCCAGCGTGCCGCGGTGGCTGTTAATAATACGCTGGCTGACCATAATGCCAAGCCCTGTACCCGTTTCCTTTCCCGTAAAGAAGGGGTCTCCAATCTTAGGTATCATGTCGTCGGGAATCCCTACACCCTCATCTGTAATTATAATTGAAATATAATCTCGCTTATGCGTAATATAATTATGAATTTTTCCACCGCTCGGCATAGCCTCAATTGCATTTTTCAATAAATTAATAAAAACCTGCTTTAATTGGTTCTCCTCGCATGAGATTAGGCAGTTCTCCTCTGTAAAGGAAACTCTAAACTCGATATTATGGAGCAGAGCTTCACTATTCATGAACGCCATCACATCTCGCAAAACATTCCTCACGTCCTTGGCAACGAACCTTGTGGCCTGCGGTTTAGCCAATATTAGAAATTCGCCGACAATTAAATTAATGCGATCAAGCTCCGATAGCATAAGAGACACATGCGAGAGCACCAGCTTCTTGCTCTCTTGCTGAAGCTGAAGGAAACCTCGCAGCGTCGTAAGCGGATTTCTAATTTCATGAGCAACGCCAGCTGCCAGCTGTCCGACTGTCGTCAGCTTCTCCGACCTGCGCAGCAGCTCCTCCATCTTATTTCGACTGCGCATATCCCTTGAAATACTTGCAAACGCACGAATCGTTCCATCCGTATCACGTATTGGCGAAATCGTTACGCTTACAGGAATCAGCTCTCCTGTCTTCGTAACACACATTGTTTCCTGTGATGGCAGCGCTCTTCCCAGCAATAGCTGGTTCAGCATATGTTTCATCTCCGCACGATGCGAGTCAGGGAGAATAGGATAAATAAGCCCAATTGCCTCCTCCTCCTCATAGCCAAAAAGCTGCTCAAACGCACGGTTTACTTGAATGATTTTTCCATCTAAATCATTAAGGTGAATCGCATCGCTCGTATTGTTAATAAAGGACTCCAAATGTTCCTTCATCCGTCGGTTTTCCTCAAACGCTCTGCGCAGCTTATTCATATAAATACTTAAGTTTTGCGACATGGCATTCACCTTAAGTGCTAGCAATCCAAACTCATCCTTGCGCTTAATGCGAATAGGCTGTTGGAAGCGTGCGGATGAGACCTCATTTACCTTCCATAAAATATCCTTTATCGGTCTAATCATTACACCGACCAGCCAGTAGCTGATGATAAGTACAAGCAGCATTGTGATGCCTGTATAAATGAGGGAATGATTTCGTCTGGCAGCAACCAAACTATTAATCCCATCACCATCATACACAACGCTTATAATATAGTTATCGTTTTGATTATCCGAGTAGTAGCTGCGATAATAAGTCTCATCATTTATCCGCATCTTACGCAGCTCAAAGCCGGTATTCTTAATATCCGGTATAATTAAATGATCCGTCACGGAGTTCTTGTACGTGTAAGTACCGAAAGGGACAGCGAGCGTGTCTTGATCAAATACCGTTATTTCCTTTATATTTGGGTTTAATGATTTTACGATTTCAAATAGCTGCTCCAGAGCCGTATGCTCCTCTTCTGAAAGAAGGTAGCCATCGCCTGGCTGCTCATCGAATGAGGAAAAAACACCTGAAACGTGCACAGATGTATCCTGCATGGCACGACGAGCATGCTCCTTCATCCCTTGGATCATTGAATATTCATTCAAAATATGATGGAGTATAAAAAACGTCAATACAGTAAGAGTAATCAAGACGGAAAATTTCATCTTAATTGACAATGAATGACACATCCTTTTTATACAAGAGCGTTTATTAACATCTTATACACACTATCCACAATATTTAAGCACACACCTGAATAATTTGTTAGTATTTTTGTGTATATCGATTTAGTTATCCACAAAGTTATCCACTACATGTTAACAACAGAATATTTGTTCGTTGTATATTCATCATCATTCAAAGGAGTTCATGTACATGACTAGAGAACAAGAAGATCAGCATTGGATGCTGGAAGCCATAGAAGAGGCAAAAAAAGCCGAACAAATTGGAGAAGTTCCTATCGGGGCTGTTATCGTTAAAGATAATGAAATTATCGGGAGAGGCTACAATTTGAGAGAAACGCGGTTTGATCCGACCGCGCATGCTGAAATGGTGGCCATACGTGACGCCTGCGATCGCATTGGCGCATGGAGGTTATTGGACTGTACGCTGTATGTCACGCTAGAGCCTTGTCCCATGTGCGCCGGCG
Source organism: Paenibacillus sp. FSL H8-0548 (assembly GCF_038630985.1). Classification (NCBI taxonomy): domain Bacteria; kingdom Bacillati; phylum Bacillota; class Bacilli; order Caryophanales; family Paenibacillaceae; genus Paenibacillus; species Paenibacillus sp. FSL H8-0548. The sequence continues at coordinate 125,812 of NZ_CP152049.1, read as the reverse complement.
CAATTGTACAAGCACGCGTTAAACGCGTAGTTTACGGAACGGCTGATCCTAAAGCCGGCTGTGCCGGGACGCTCATGAATTTACTGCAAGAGCCCCGTTTCAACCATGAAACGGAGCTCACAAATGGTATTTTACAGCCTGAATGCGCTTATCTTTTAACACAATTCTTCCGTCGACTTCGCGGAAAATAGTTTTTTACAAATCGTCCCGGCTTATCGTGATATGTGTTAGCTCGTTTCTTTGTATATGCTGTAGCGCAACTATAAGTTGATCGGCCTCTTCGCTAACTGCCAGAACATCCGGATCTGTCAGGCTGCCGCGCGCTTCGGCTATTTCGTGAAGCTTTGACCGCAGCGACTGCAATTGTTTAAGCAAGTGTTTTTTGTCCATAGCTCGCTTCGGGGCACGCTCCTTATCTAGCACTCGTGTGGTAATGCCTCTATTATACTCCGTGTATAATAAGGAGTTTGTAAAATTTTGTCGACAAACACTAACAATTTTCAGGCAATTTTCGACAAAAAAGGGGTTTTGATCCCGTTTTATAGTTCCATTTCACTATAAAAATCGATCAGATTTTGGAAATGTTTCTTTCCTTTCCACATCGCTCTCAATAAATTATGTCTCCAATTTTAATGATATTGATAATCATAATCATTTAATGTATAATTTAACTAATTACTTATTTATAGTGGAGTGCATGCCAAATGAGTTCTGCAGATAAGCTACAAACCTTTTTGACGCTGGCCGACTGCCGCTCTTTTACTGAAACGGCAAAGATTCTTTATACCTCTCAGCCTACGGTCAGCAATCATATACAGCAGCTCGAAAATCAGTACGGTACAGCCTTATTCAATCGTTCGGGAAAAAGCATCGCTTTAACACAAAAAGGTAGAATACTATATGACTACGCTTTAAAGATCACATCACTGTATAAGGAGGCCGCTGACCGTCTTCAGCACGATGCTCCACAAACGCCAAATATCTATGTCAGCCATTATTTAGGCACCTATGTACTGCCTGAGCTTATTATGCGCTTTAATGACAAATATCCAGAAAAATCTTCGCTGCTGCGTACCTGTGACTATGTCGAATTAAACAATAATTTGCTGCATAAAAAAACAAATTTCGCTATTATGCCACTCTATGAAACCGATAGCTCTATCCATTCTGACTATGAAATAGAACCCCTCTTTGCCGAGGATCTGCTGCTCGTCGCATCGCCGGAGCACCTATGGAACAAGCGCAAAATGTTATATATCAGAGACTTAAATCACAAGCGTCTGCTTGTTCCTGAGAACGATTATATTCGGTCCACTTTAGTCCAGGCCTTAAAGCGCAATCATGTAAATGTAGATATCGTATATAAACAAAGTCTTGAAGATATTAAAGATGAAGTCGCACAAGAAAGTAGCATTGCTTATCTTCCCTATTATTCTGTGAACAAAAGTATTGCTAGCGGTACGCTTATTACACGCCCAATTGCGGGCATGCAAATGAAACGAAGCAGCGGATTTGTCATACGCAAAAACATAACGCTCACAGAACAAGAGCAGGCCTTCTATTCCTTTATTAAACAAGCATTCTAGCTCCGGTTTACAGTACAGAAAAAACACAAATAGGATTAGAGCAAGAGCAGGCGCATCCCATGCGCCTGCTCTTGTCTTTTTGTTATTTTATATGGGCCAAAGATCCGCCTATCAGCCAGCATTATGAGGATAAATCCATTTGTATTATAAGAAAGTATGAAGTAAAATTATTTAAACCATAAATCAAAATAGTCACTGAAACAAACACAATTTGGAAGTCAGGATGTGCCTTTGTGAATAATAAAGCTGTTATTTTAGGATGTAATTATTATATTGGTTTAAGTACGATTCGTTGCTTAGGAATTAACGGAGTACATACTGTTGCTGTTGACTATTCAACTAAAGATACGTATGGTGCCGATTCAAAATATACATCTGAGAAGCTGATCTCCCCTCATTACAAGGAAGATACGGCCGCATTCATTCGTTTCTTAAAAGATTATGCACGTAAGCAAAGCGCTCCTCCAGTGCTTATTCCATGTCATGATTCTTATCTCGAGGTTATTGATGCGCATCTGGAAGAGTTAAGAGAGCATTATCTGATTCCGCAGGATGTGCCTGGCATATATTCAGATATGATGAACAAAGAGGTATTACAGCGCCTCTCACTCGAGAACGGTGTTGCCGTCCCAGAAACAGTTCGCGTAGATGAAGAGCAATTCTATGAAAAAATTGATCAAGTCATTAAATATCCTTGTATTGTAAAGCCAACGGACTCCCCTTCCTTCGTAGCCAAGTTCAGAAGGAAGCTATTCAAGGTAAACAACCGTGTAGAGCTTGAAGATGCACTCACCAAAGCAAAGGACGCTCAGCTCGAGGTTATCGTGCAGCGAATCATTCCAGGTTTTGACGATCATATGTATACTTTTGACGCTTATTTAAATCAGGATTCCAAAGTGACGCACTGGGTGACCTGTCAGAAATTCCGCCAATACCCGATTAACTTCGGCGCTTCGGTTTATACTGGCCAGCGCTATGTGCAGGAGCTATTTGATATCGGCGCACCTTTCCTTGAGAAGATGAAATGGAAGGGATTCGCGGAGATTGAATTTAAGAAGGATGCTGAAACGGGGAAATTTTATTTAATTGAGGTCAACTGTAGAATTACGAATCTCAATAATTTGCTGTACAAGGTAGGCGTGAATATACCGTGGATTACCTATCAAGAGCTGACTGGCAGCAACCTTGTACCGCCTAAAGCCGTCAAAGAGAATACGAACCGTGTATTCTGGTACGGGTACGAGGATATGCTCGCCGTTCGTGATTATATTAAGACAGGCCAACTGACCCGCAAGCAAGTATTTTTATCGTTGTTTAAGCCAAAGGCTTATGCCATTTGGGACTGGAAGGACCCTAAGCCAGCCTTCTCTTATGCTGCAATTATAGGCGGCAAGCTGGCAAAAAAACTTATGAGAAGATAATTTCTGCCAACAAAACTGGTCAATAGAATGGAGCTGGTCGTATGTTGTTGACCTCCTTAATTAAAGATCTTGCTTACACGCTTCTAAAAGGTGACTTACATACCGAAATAAGCTCGCTTGCCTATGACTCCAGGGAGGTCAAAGCAGGTGGTGTATTTGTAGCCATTTCTGGATTTTCAGTCGATGGGCACCGCTTCATAGATAAAGCGCTTGAGCTTGGTGCGACCGTTATCGTTGTAGAGAAGGATTTTAGGGTCACCGCCGATGTGACAGTGCTTCGAGTTGACGACACGCGTGAAGCACTTGCCCGTTTAGCGGCAAATTTCTATCAGCGCCCGACGGAGCAGATGAATTTACTCGGCATCACAGGCACAAACGGGAAGACCTCGATTACTTATTTTCTAAAATCTATTTTCGAGCAAACAGGAACCTCTCTCGGCATTATCGGAACCATTGGGACAGTTATCGGAGACAGGACATTCCAAAACAAAAATACAACGCCTGAATCCCTTAATCTGCAGCATATTTTCGCCGATATGATTGAAGCCCATACCAAGCATTGCGTAATGGAGGTCTCCTCTCATGCGCTTAATTTGAATCGCGTCGCGCATTCCAGCTTCAACACGGGAATTTTCACGAATCTAACGCCCGATCATCTGGAACTGCATCATACGATGGAGGAATATTTCGAAGCCAAGGCTAAGCTGTTTGCGATGACAACCGATTACAATATTATTAACGCAGACGATCCGTATGGCAAAATTCTAATGGATCGTTTAAGAAATCAAGGCCCAGGTCTGATCACTTACGCCATTGAGCAGGAAGCAGACATTTACGCCACAGACATCAGCTATTTTGCCGACTACACAACCTACACCGTCAATACGCCAAAAGGCAGCATACCCATTATGGTAAATCTCCCTGGCGCAATTTACGTATATAACAGCTTAGCCGCTATTGCCACCGCTTATTGCAATCAGTTCAGCCTACAGCAAATTGCAGATGGCATTGCAGCGGTCACTGGTATTAAAGGCCGGCTCGAGGTCGTTTATCAGGATGAGGATAATAAAATCATCGTCGATTTCGCGCATACCGAGGACAGCTTGGAGAAAGCTTTAACAACTATACGTCCTTTTACTGCAGGCAAAATCATTCTTGTATTCGGCGTATATGCCGCTGATGGTGAATCGGGCACTGAGAAGCGCAGATCGATGGCTAAGGTTGCCGCTACGTTCGCGGATTTTTCCGTGATCACCTCAGATAATCCGAAAGAGCAGGATAATACGCTTATTATACGAGAAATTGTGGAAGGCATTGAGGCCTATCATGGTGCCTACGAGGCTGTCGTCGACCGAAGAGATGCCATTGCCTTTGCTATTGAAATAAGCCAAAAGGGCGATGTTATTCTCATTGCGGGCAAAGGACATGAAACGACGCAAATTATCGGCAAAACGGAGATCCCTTTTAATGAACCGGAAATCGTAAAGGAACTTATGCGGAAAACAAAGTAACAGCGTATTAAACAATATAGTAAATGAAAGGTATCTCCTATGTGCGGTTTTGTAGGTTTTGCAGACAGTCGTCCAGACGCTGATCAAGTATCCATCATCAAAGAGATGATGGATACGATCGTTCATAGAGGTCCTGACAGCGGCGGCATTTATTCGGATGAAGAGGTAACACTAGGCTTTCGACGCCTGAAAATCATCGACATGTCTGAAGCCGCCAGCCAGCCCATGTACAATGAAGACAAAAGCTGTGTTCTTGTCTTTAACGGGGAAATTTATAATTATCATGAGCTTAGAGAAGAGCTGCTGCAGAGAGGACATACCTTTGTAAGTCATACGGATAGCGAAGTCATCATCCATGCTTACGAAGAGTATGGGGTCGAGCTTCTTCAGAGGCTCCGGGGCATGTTTGCTTTTGCGATATGGGATACGAAAAAGGAAACGATGTTCCTCGCCAGAGATTTCTTTGGCATTAAGCCGCTTTATTACACACAAAATACATCGGATCATTCCTTCCTTTTCGGCTCCGAAATCAAAGCATTTCTGAAGCAGCCCGCCTTTAAGAAAGAGCTGAATAAGGATGCGCTTAAGCCTTATCTCACCTTTCAATATTCCGTGATGGATGAAACTTTTTTCAAAGGCGTCTATAAATTGAAGCCCGGCCATTATATGATTTACAATAAAGGCTCGCTGGAAATTACGCCTTACTGGGATGCCAGCTTTGAAGCAGAAGAAAATAGCCTGTCCTATTATGTCGACCAAATCAAAAGCACCGTGAAAAATTCCGTCGAATATCACCAAATTAGCGATGTAGAGGTTGGGTCTTTTTTATCAGGCGGGATTGATTCCAGCTATATTACGGCTTTGCTTAAGCCTAGCAAAACATTTTCCGTCGGCTTTCAGGACTATGAAGGCAACTTTAACGAAACGAATCTGGCTAAGGATTTATCTGATCTTTTGAATATTGAAAATCACAGGAAACTAGTCACCGCTGATGAATGCTTTGAAATGCTGCCAATGATCCAGTATCATATGGATGAGCCGCAGTCCAATCCCTCTTCTGTTCCTTTATATTTCTTGGCAGAGCTGGCGAGCAAGCATGTAACGGTGGTGTTGTCAGGCGAAGGCGCAGACGAAATATTTGGCGGCTATGACTGGTATGATACGACTCCTGCTATGAAGAAATATAGGAAATTGCCCTTTGTCGTTCGGCGGCCGCTCTCTTTCATAAGCAGCAAGCTTCCTAAAAATAGAATTACGAGCTTCGTTATGAAGGGTGGACAGCGAGTCGAAGAACGTTTTATCGGACAAGCTCATGTCTTCGACGAGGCTGATGCGTTAGCGGTATTGAAGGAGGACTACAAGCACGGGCCTTCTGTACAGAGCATTACAAGGAAAGTATACGAGCAAGTACGCGGCAAAGACGATATTACAAAAATGCAATATATCGATTTGAAGCTTTGGCTCCCAGGCGACATTCTTCTTAAGGCAGATAAAATGAGTCTTGCGCACTCCATCGAGCTGCGAGTTCCTTTTTTAGATAAAGTGGTCATGGGTTTAGCAACGAAGCTGCCGACGGATCTCCGTGTACACCCGAGCCAGACGAAGTATGCCTTGCGTACTGCGGCGAAGGAAGTACTTCCGGACGAATGGGCGAATAGACCTAAGGTCGGATTCCCTGTGCCCATCAGACACTGGCTGAAGCAAGACAAATATTATACGCTTGTGAAGGATATGTTTCTATCCGACCGGGCCAAGCATTTCTTTCATACCGATCAGCTTCTGAATTATTTGGATGCACACTATACGGGCAAACACAACTACGCTAGATACATTTGGACGGTATACGTATTCCTGATTTGGCATAAAACTTTCTTTGAGCAAGCGTGAACAGCTGCCTCCCATTATGGCTGCTAAAGCTGATTACACACTGTAGCAACTAAAACAGCAATACAGTAAAGGGAACCCAACATGAAGAGAATCATAACACTGCTGGTATTACTAGGTATTATCTTTTTAGTTTATACGTTGTATAACAAAGAAAACGCTAAGGACATAAATAAAGAAACTGTTATAAAACCAGAAACGGCGTCGCCTGCACCCGAAATCAAGCAAGGAACAATTACGATTATCAATCTAGATGAAGCAACCCAGCAGCCCATTAAAGATGCTGTTTTTACAATCCAGGCTGCGGATCGTACGGCCGTCATTGATACAATAACGACCGATGCAGAGGGCAAAGCAACGTCTCGTTTGCTTGATTACGGAACAAATTATACAATTAAACAGCAGACAGTGAGCTTGCCTTATCAATTGTCGGAAGAAGTGCATCAGTTGATTGTGGATGCGCCTAATCTACAGGTGTCGGCTGCGAATCCCGTTCTTCGTCATGTTAAAAATTTCGAGAGGGCTGACGACGGTTCTCTTGCCATTACGAGTGTCTACATTGACGTTAAGACCGTTATGCAGAAGCCTGAGCTGCCTAATGGCTGTGAGATTACCTCTTTAACCGCTGTTCTTAATTATTACGGACATGACGTTACAAAAACAGAAATGGCAGATGTTTATTTGCCGAAGCAGGCATTTTATTCTAAAAATAATAAGCTATATGGACCTAACCCATATATAGCTTACGCCGGTGACCCTAGAGAACTAAAGGGCGGTTTTTTCAGCTTTGCGCCTCCAATTGTGGACGCAGCCAACCTGTATTTCGATGCCTTCTCGCTTAGCGGCAGCACGGCCGATATTAGCGGAAGCACGAGAGAACAAATGATCGAGCAGCTAAGCAAAGGGATTCCCGTTGTTACTTGGATTACGCTTGATCTGTCGCCGCCAAAGGTAAATTATAGTTGGTATTTCAGCGATACAGGCGAATATTATGCGGCACCGGTAAATTTGCACGTAGTTGTATTAAATGGCTATGAGGACGGAATCGTACATGTCATGAATCCGTTAGAGGGCCAAGTCAGCTACGATGCCGATACCTTTTTTAATAGCTATGACGAAATGGGCAGCCATGCTATGATTGTCGGTAAATCACTCACTTAAAATAAACACTTCATCAAAAGTAGGTTGAACTATGGAAGCTAAAAGCTTAGGAATCATAGGTGGGATGGGGCCAAAGGCGACATCTGTATTTTTCGATATGATTATCGAACAGACCGCGGCAGAGCGTGATCAAGAACATATTGATATCGTTATTCTCAACCATGCCACCTTACCGGATCGAACAAGTGTCATACTGAGCAACGAAGGTGGTCGTTTCCTTGAATCGGTCGCTAAGGATTTGAAGCTTCTAGAAGCGGCGGGTGTTGCAAATATTGCAATCCCTTGCAATACATCACATTATTTTTATACAGATATGCAGCAGCTGACAAACATCAATATCATTAATATGGTGGATGAGACTCTTAAAGTCATTTACGAAACCTATGGTGAGCATTGTAAAGTCGGTATTTTGGCTACAAACGGAACGGTCAGCAGCGGGGTCTACCGTAAAGGCTGCGCTCAATACAATATGCAGCTCCATGAGCCTAGCGATGAAATTCAAGAGCATGTCATGGACATTATTTACAACAAGGTTAAACGCAATTTGCCAGTTAAGCCATTCGAATTTGAAGGCATTATCAATCAAATGCTGGACCACGAGCAGTGCCAGTGTGTCATCATTGCCTGCACGGAGCTATCCTGTATTCCCATCCAAGCTGCAGTAGCCAAAAACTGTGTAGACGCCATGGCTGTGCTCGTTCAGAAGTCGATTGAGCTCTCAGGGAAGCAGTCTGTGGTGAAATAGCGGTATATCGATGATGCACGACTACAAAAAAACAGAAGCCAGAGATTCATCTCTGGCTTCTGTTTTTTTTCTGACTCAACCTATCGTTTTCAGAGACGACTGTGCATTGCAGCTAAGGTTTCACGCTAGTTTTATCAAAGTCTTTGCCTAAGCGCGTAGATAAATAGCTGCGATTAGCCAAAATCCGCTCATCCGATGGTCTAAATTGTGCTGCCTTTTCATTATGCTCATATGCTTTTTCATACTGTCCAATACGATCATAACAAACACATAGCTGCAGATGGGGCAGCCATGTGGAGCATGCTAGGTTCTCAAAGCCCCAGCTGTGATCATTTCTCTCTGCGCTTAACGCCAGCTTATACCAGAAGATCGCAAGCTTGGGCTCCCTTTGTTGTAAGAAATGATAGCCTAAACGGCAGCAAAATTCCGGACGAGGATTATCGTAATGAAAGGATCGGAAGATGGAGTCGACCATGCTTCTCACTTCCTGGAGTTTATTATAACAATCGGCTAGTCTGCTGCAGGCAGCTATATTGTCCTCCAGCCATCCTTTTCCTGTCGCAAGAAACTTATCATAGTACCTTACAGCCGCGTCGAATTCACCATGATCCTTAAGCTCATTGGCATAATAAAACAAATCGCGCGGAGAGAAAACTTCCCCTTCTGCCAATCGTTTCTCATAAATGTTTAAATTACGATCGCTGTCATGATGAAGACTGCTATGGGTTACTGCTGCATCGCTGTGAATAATATTCCCATAAACCCGAAGGTATTCATGCACCGGACCAATCCATTGAAAAGCTCGTTCCCGCTTTACTATTCGGTTTCGCCTTAATTTGGATGTTACGTTGCCAAATTCATCGAACGCTAGATGATATTCCATCGAAACCGAATCAACGCTAGGGTCCAAATTTCGTTTTAAATTAATCAGCTTCTGCTGATCCTTCTCCTTCAAAACATCGTCCGCATCCAGCCACATAATATAGGATTTCGTTGCCAAAGAAAAAGCAAAGTTGCGAGCTGCCGCAAAATCATCAATCCATGTAAAATGTTCGATTCGATCCGTGTATTCACCAGCGACCTGCTTCGTTGAATCTGTCGAGCCTGTGTCTACAATAATAATCTCATCAGCGATGTCCTTCACTGAGGAAAGACATCGCCCGAGCGTTTTTTCTTCATTTTTTACAATTAAGCACAAGCTGATCGTAATCAATAAAATCACGCTCCTGCGAGTTGATCATATTGATTCATCATATTCCCGTACTTTTTTCCTGTTACTCCGCTATATCTGCTTCGTGTGCTCTTACTTCCAATATGGCAGGCAGCTCCTTAAAGAAAACATCAACCACCTGTGGATCAAAATGGCGTCCCCGCTCTTCCTTAATGAGCCCCAGTATGCGATCAAGCTCCCATGCCGCTTTATACACGCGGGAGCTGCCGAGTGCGTCAAAGACATCTGCAAGCGCCGTTATCCGTCCATAAACATGAATCGCTTCGCCTTTAAGCCCTCGCGGGTAACCTGAGCCGTCCCACTTCTCATGATGCTGCCAAGCTACAATAGCTGCCGCCTGCAACAGCTGCCTCTTCGAATTACGCAGAAGATGGTAGCCAATATCGGCGTGATGCTTCATCTGCTCAAATTCATCCTCGGTGAGTTTCCCAGGCTTATTCAGCACAGAGTCCGGTATTGCTACCTTCCCTATATCATGCATGGGCGAGGCACTGCGCAGCATGTCTGCTTCTGTCTCACTCATACCCATTCCCAATGCCAAAATATAAGAATACTGTGCCACTCGTTTTACATGATTACCCGTTTCCTTCGAGCGGCCTTCACCGATCTTCCCCATAGCTAAAATAATCTCTTTTTGCGTTTCAACAATTTCCTCATTTAACATAAATGATTCTAGAGATTTACCTGAGTAGGATGCAGCAAGCGATAAATATTCCATATCTTGGGTCGAAAATATTTGTTTCTCCGTCAATTTATTTATGGCTTGATATGCTCCGATAACCTCTCCCTGATTATTGCGAAAAGGAATCGTCATAATCGACTTTGTACGGTAGCCTGTTTTTTTGTCACTTTCCTGGTTATGCCTGGAGTCTTCATAAGCATCGTCTATAAAAATCGGCTGCCCCGTGCTTATTGCGGTTCCTACCAGCCCGCTTCCATAAGGAACTCGAATTTCCTGTACACCATGAGCCACCACAGTAAACAATTCATTGCGCAGCGCGTCAATTAGCCATACTGTACAACGGTCTGCAACTACCATTTCTCTGCCCATATTGGCCATTAAAACAAGAATAGAATCCAATCTTTTCTCATTGGCTATCTTTGCTGTATACTCAAAAATGACCTTTAACAATAGCTCAGGCGTTAAGTCGAATTTATAAGAGTAGGATTCATCGATTGTATCATCCATGCAGGGACTCCTTCGGCCGTTCAGACTCATAATCTTTAAGCTATTCGCCTACATTGACAATAAATCCTGCTAATCCGTTCTATAAAAGGACTTTTTTCGACAAAAAATATTGTTTTTTTCTATCTGTTATTATTTTATTCCATCTCAGTTCCAACTCTTATTGTAATTTCAGACGACAATCTTGCGCTTCGTACTGTTATCGTGATAAAATTACTTTTGCTGCGCGTCCGTAGCTCATCCGGATAGAGCAAACGTTTCCTAAACGTTAGGTGGGAGGTTCGAGCCCTCTCGGGCGCGCCATTTCTATACGACTATTCAAGCCTATTGCTGTCAACAGCAATAGGCTTTTGTTATTCCCGCTTCGAAGGTGCGTAAGCCATAACCTCCATCTCAATGAGATAGGGTCCAAGTCCGCTGAATACAGTGATTCGAGCCGGGTACGGCTTAGTAATCAGCTTTGCGTACACTTCATTATAAGCGGCCTGATCCTCTAGCTGGCTTAGATGAGTGGTCACCTTTACGATATGCTCCAGCGACAAGCCTACCTCCTGCAAAATAACCTCAATATTGCGAATGCATTGCGCCGTCTGCTCCTCAATACCACCAACCGGCTCTAAGGTTTCCGGATTTACGCCAACCTGGCCAGCTACATATACGAAATCGCCTGCCTGTACAGCGTGCGAGAATGGCAGTGGAAATTGCGGTGCACGCGCTGATGTAATAACTGTTGTCATTTTTTCATTCCTCCCGCTTCTTCCTAATGAATCTGAGCAGACATTCGGTGCCAGCTTGTTGCCTGTTGAAACTTACTTCCCAGTGCAAGGAGCGTTTCCTCGCCCATCAGCGGACCTGCCAGCTGCATCCCTATCGGCAGCTGCCTCGAAGCTTCGATACCAATAGGGATTGTCATTGCCGGCAGTCCGGCATTCGTGAATGGGCCGTTAAACATTGGACTTCCCGTCTTATAGCCAGGCAACGCGAGTGTGGGCGTCGAGGGAGTCAGCAGCGCGTCAACCTCTGTAAATAAACGCATCATCTCATTTCGGAAAACAGTCCGCACCCGCTGTGCCTGTAAATAATCTACTGCGCTAAGCTCATAGCCTAGCTCGAGCTGCTCCCGCATTGCAGATCCGTAATCATCTGCCCTCGTCTTATAGTTTTCCATATGATAGGCAGCCCCCTCGGCACGCATCGTCATCCGATGTGCCGCGACAGCCTCTTGCATGCAATCCGGGAGCTTTACCCTTTTAAACTGAACACCAAGACTCTTTAGCACCTCAATCGCCGATTCCACTGCAGCTGTAATTGCAGGCTCCTCTGCCAAAAAAAACGAATCAGGCAGCCCAACAACCATGCCCCTTATATCTCGATCAATCCCAGAAGTAAACCTCGGCGCTTCGCCAGGCAAAGTGGCTGGATCGCGAGAATCCCATCCCGCTAGTGCCTCAAGCGTAATGGCCGTATCCTCGACCGTCCTCGTGAAGCAGCCAATGTGATCCAGCGTCCAACTGGCATAGAAGACACCGTATCGGCTAATCCTTCCAAAGGTAGGCTTCATGCAAGTGAGTCCGTTGTACGCGGCAGGCCTAATAAGCGATCCGAAGGTTTGTGTTCCAAGCGTAAATGCAGCCATACCGGCAGATACTGCAGCCGCCGAACCTGAGCTGGAGCCGCCGGGCGTATGCGATAAATTCCACGGATTGCGCGTTGGCGGCTCACCGCCCTGATAGGCGAATTCCGTTGTCGTTGTTTTACCAAGCAACACTGCCCCAGCATCCGTCAGCCGTTCAATTACAGCGGCATTCGTACTCGGTACATAATCCGGAGCCACCTGCGAGCCGCCTGAAGTACGTAGGCCTTCCGTGCATATAATATCCTTGGCACCATACGGGATGCCGTGCAGCGGGCCGCGGTAATTTCCATTCATCAGCTCCCGCTCCGCCTTCTTGGCCGCCTTTATGGCTGCCTCAGGCGTCACGGTCACCCAGGCCTGTACACGGCTCTCTACAGCATCAATACGCTTCAAGTGTGCTTCCGTTAGCTCTACTGGAGAGAGACATTTAGTCCGTATTAACGTGGCAGCCTCTGCCATGCCAAGCTCATGCAGCTGTGTCGAAATCATCAAGCAAGCACTCCTCTAGATGCCAGCATCGGCAAGGTGTCATCAGAAACCCGGAACGCTCGAAGCAGCAGCAGCTCTGACTCATAACTTTTTCTTTCCTCGACCGTCACATATCCATCTCTATATTTACTTTTTTCCTGAGCCATAAACACCATGTATTTATCCTGCTGCTCTACATTCATGACAAAGACTCCTTCCTTATGGCATAAAGCTCGCATCTACCATATCCTCGTATTTCACATCCACCTTCAGGTTGCCAATAAACTTCTGCATATCGATCGCCGCCTCAAATGCCGATTCCGTTAATGTGCCGTCCTGTGGGTACACATTGCTGTCAATCATACGCTGTACCGCATTTTCTACCACGACAGCATCAAGATTCGGAAATTCCTTTTTCGCCACTTCCTTCGTGCCTTCCGGGTCCGAGTGGATGTAATCCAGCGCAAGCTCGATGGAGCTAACCATTCGTTTCACCAAATCCGGCTGTTCCTTAATAACCTTGGATGACGTGTTCAATGTTGCAAAGGCAAAATCCGGATAATCCTTCGTAAAGTCGTATACGATTTCGAGGCCCTGCACGATTCCTTGGTCCAATTGCGGCTCATAAACAATAGCAATATCCGCTTGTCCGGCTAACAGCGTTCCTAGCTCCGAGCCATTTTGCACTTCGGTTATCTTTACATCCTTCTCAAGATCGATATGATTGTCTGCAAACAGCTTGCGCAAAAGACTGTTCGAGCTGGTAGGCGCAATGCCAGTTACAATCGTTTTCCCTTTAAAATCCTCAGGTGAATCAATTGTTGTACCCGCCTTTGCAACCGCCCATACTGGTGCGCTGCCTGACAAAATACTCACCGATACCGCATCCCCGCCCTTTGCTTTGGCAAAAGCCACATGCTCTGGCCCATGGAACGAAAACGTCGATTCGCCTGACAGCACAGAGGCAAGTGCGGTTGGACCGCTTCCCGCAGCCGTAATAGACGAGAGTTTAATTCCGTTTTGTTCGAGGTACCCCTTTTCCTGTGCTACATACAACGGAAGGTAAAGAAGATTATGATAAACCTCGGATACCATAATAACATCCGGTTTCGTTTCGTTTGCTGCGGCTGGAGCCACTTTCGGCGTATTGGCGCCGCCGCATGCACTAAGCAATATACTGCTTGCAAGTATGAGGCCGCTTAACTTCATTGCTGTCTTTTTCATCATCATCATCAGTCTCCTTTGAGTTTGGGGTTTCTATATAGGACCGCTTAAACACCTGCTGATTTATTCGACATCTGCTTATTGTCATTCCAAGGCAAAATCCATTTTTCAACAAAGCTTACAATGGTATAAAGGCATGTCGCGACAAGCATCAGCGTGAATACACCGACCCAAACTGCTGGCAGATTAAACAAATTGCCTTCAACAAAAATCATATGACCTAGCCCTTTATCCGATGAGATAAACTCGCCGCCTACAACGGAAACGAGCGCAAGCCCAATATTGATGCGGAAAGCGGAAATAATCCACGGAAGCGACGATGGAACGATAATTTTGGTGAAAATCTGAGACCGCTTCGCTCCAAATGATTTCATTAAATGAATCTGTGATTGATCGATCTGATGAGTTGCCTGATACGCTGAAAGTAAAGCAACGATCAGGGTCGCTATGGAGGCCAAAGCTATTTTGGAGAAAATACCAGACCCAAACCAGATAATAATCAAGGGAGCTAGCGCAATTTTAGGCACGCCGTTTAGGGCAACAACAAAAGGGTCAATTACTCTAGACAGCTTTTTTGAAAACCAAAGCAGCAGACCCGCTAATGAGCCGATGAGGCTTCCGACTGCGAATCCAATTACGGTCGCCTTCACCGTCGCATAAGCGTCGGTAAACAACTGGCCCGATTGGATCATCGACACGGTCGATTGTAAAATTGCCGAAGGCGAACCGAGCAGGAAAGCGTTGACCCACTCCAGCCGAACAATCATTTCCCAGCCTGCAATAATAACGCCGATAATGACAAAACGCCACGCCATCGCTGCTGCCCACTGCTTCAGCGCTTCTGCTTTATGCGGCTTTATGAGACGGCGACTGCCAACCGATATTTTTTTAGCGTCTGGAAGCTTCATTCTCTGTGATGCATTTTCCATTAGCTTGACCTCCCCATCTGAATATCCAGCTCTGACCAAATGGACTCAAAAAACTGCTTGAACTTCGTATCCGTACGCGCCTTCATTGCCGAGCCATGCTCAGCTGCCAAACCGACCTCGTACGTCTTCTTCACATAAGTAGGCCGCTTGCTCATAACGAAAATACGGTCTGAAACGGAGATAGCCTCTTCGATATCGTGAGTGATGAGCACACCGGTTTTTCCTTCATTTTTTAGAATGGACAATATTTCATCCTCCAGCACCAGCCTTGTCTGATAGTCCAGCGCCGAGAACGGCTCATCCAGCAAAATAATATCTGGCTGCGTCACCAGTGTGCGAATGAGTGCAACCCGCTGCCGCATGCCGCCCGATAGAGTAGATGGATAGGACTTGGCGAAGGAATCCAGTCCATAGCGTACAAGATAGGTCATCGCGATCTCATGACGATCCTTCTTGGAAAGTCCCTTTACCTCAAGACCCAGCGTTACATTATCAAGTATCGTCCGCCAAGGGAGCAGCAAATCTCGCTGCATCATATAACCAACATGGCCGGTTTTGCGCCCAATTTCGTCTCCATCGACCAGAACCTTGCCAGAGGTTGGCTCCAGCAGCCCTGCAATGATGTTGAAAATAGTGCTTTTCCCGCAGCCGCTCGGTCCGACGACGCTCACAAACTCTTGATGTCGAATTTCCATGGTGATGCCCGCCAATACGTTGATATCATCGCCCTCTGCGTCTAAAAACGATTTCGTAATATTTTGTACTTGAATGGCTGGATGCCTTTGTTCACCTCTCAGCACCATTTCCTCTACCGGCTTCATATTGACTACGCTGCTCATTTGTCCTAACTCCCTTCGTATATGTGTGAACTCTTTTTATTGATGTTAGTTTTCCTCACATGAATTTGATATGTCTATATCATAATCATTTCAGCCGCTGCTGTCATTGGTCAAAAGCGCTGTAATCAAAATATGAATTTAGCTGTTTTGACTAAATTTTTGTGTTTGTATTTTTCAAGAGCGGCTCAATGGCAAAGGCAACACGAAACCGAAAGCTCTCCAGCGGGTCCTTCAGCCTTCGTCCTGTCAGCTTTTCGCACTTTTCCAACCGATAAATAACCGTATTCCTGTGGATAAACAGCTCCTTAGCCGTATCAATAATTTGGCAGTGGTTGTCATAGAAGCAGCGTAGCGTCCTCAGCAGCTCGTTCTGATCATTCTCTTCCTTATTGAACAAATCCTTAAGCGCCTCTTCATAAAATCTCCGCAGCTCTTCATAAGGAAGCATGCGCAGCAGCCGGCTAACATCCATCGTCTGATACGATTGAACAAAATGTTTTCTCTTTAACAAATAACCCGATTGAAGTGCCTTCAATGCTTCCTTAAAGGACAAGCCCAAATCAAGCACATTCGTAAACGGATTGCCAATGCCGAACGATAATCCCGTCTGCTCATCGGTGTAGATTCGTTCCGAAGCAAGCGCTAGCCGCTTTATGAACGCAGCCTCGTCCCAGCTATCCTCGGGCTGCTGAACGAGTATTCCGAACACATCATTTTTGGTAAACATAACAAATGGAACATCCAACCGCGCAAACTCCCGCTTCAGCACCTCGTAATAGGCATCCCGCTCAGCATTTAGACGTTCTTCTGTAGCAGAATCATCGTTCCTCTGCCTATGTGCTGGTGAATCATCCAACTTAGCGACAATAATAAAGGCTGTTGCTTCCGTCTGCAGACCATATTTGCTGCCGCGATGCAGCACCTCCTGCTCGGCGCTCATATGGCCCTCAATCAAATCGGAAAAAAACTCATTTTTATAGCGGCGGGAACGTTCCTTAACCGCCTGCTTCTTCGTCATTTCCAGTCCGATGACGTGCGCTGCCTGCTCGACTGCCAGTGCGGACAGACCTGACATTGCGTGCGCATCAGAAAACGCAAGCAAGTAACCTTCATGGCGATACGTATGAATGGGGAATAACTCTATATGTCGATAATAAGGGGGCTGAATGTTGGTAAAGCACAGCGATAACGGCGAGCTTGAAGAAGGGAGCAAAGCCATCGCCTCCGCGGCAAATGCCGGAAGACGTTCCATTTGCACACTGGAAAAATGACTTGAGGCAGCGGATATCTGATGTTTTATATTAAGCAAAAGCACAGGCGTATCTAATATTTCGGCCAACTTGTCTATAATTCGCTCAAGCCCATTTCCTTGCATAACCATGTCAGAAAACTGCTTGTGAATCGTAAGCGCATAATGCAGCTCATGTGTTTTCGTTTCCAACATAAGGCTAATGGACTGCTGAAACAGCTCACCGAGCGTCGTCTCAAGCATGGATAGCTCAATAATCGGAAAAGAAAGGCGATCCGCCTCCTCAAGCACCTCCTGAGGAATGCTCATCGAGAAACGTTTGGTCTTTATTGCAAGCCCTGCGCAGCCTTTGCTATGCATGTCGATAATAAAATCGATCATCACCTCTGGACGATCCTTTAATATATATCCATTCGTCAGCAGAAGATCGCCCTTCTTGAGAAAGGTGACAATATCGGGAGCATCCATAATGTTAATTGACGACACATCTTGAGCAGCTATACCGTTCATTCCAGCAATAATCTCAGCTTTAGCAAATACAGGCGATTTGAGCAAGTCAACAAGAAGCATATGACCAACACCTTTCTCTTAATGTTAGTAAATCTAACATTTAAAAAAGGAGTTTGTAAAGTTTTATTTGTGCATTTCAACTAAAATGACCAGATGCCTTTAAGCATTCCGTATAGAGTGAGGGAGCTGATGAGACAAATAGTGACATTGTTCATCAAGAAACGAGCATTTATAAACGCCGTCTATTTTTAAAAATAGATAGGTTGACTGTAGAACGTTTGTTCCCCTATAATGAACATGAGGTGATTTACACATGTCCATGCCGTTAACCAAGATATACGAAGCAGAACTGCAAAGTCCACCTACTCACGAAGAACTACAGCTTATACATATCGCCATTATCCTTCCACTAGCCCATGCTGTTGTAGAGCGCAATAGAGGAGAGCTGGAGAGAAAAGCCCGGTCCTTACGTTCCATTTTCACCAAGGCGGCCGATTTAATTATAGTGAGAATGAAATCCGATTTAGCAGCAAACACGAGGCAACTTGTCCTTAAAGGCATTACAGTAGGTCTGTACAGCAGCGCTTATGAGAATGTGGTCTATCGCTTTAACTGCCGCGGCTTTGAACAAGAGATTTCCCTTCCAAATGAATACATACGCAGCGAAATAAACAGGCATATTGCAGCCTATAGCTCATCCATTTTTTTGAAAAATGTTTCTTGCTAACTCGCTTTTCTGATTAAATGCAACCTTTTTCTTCTCGGATGCGTAACAAATACAAATCACATTCGAGTAGTTGTTTAGGAGGAATAGAATATGAAGGCTGCAGGTACGTTACTATTAATAACTGCAATAATCGAGGCTATTTTAGGCTTTCCTGTACTAGGAGGCATGCTTGTCATTTTATCAGGATACACGGTATTGTTCGCGACACTCATCCTTCATATCGTAACCCTGGTCCTTTGTTCTCAGCATAATAAACCGATAATAGGCAGCGTTTTCGGCATTGTTACATCTGTATTGGCATGGATTCCGGTTTTGGGAATGATTCTGCACCTTACAACGGCCGTCATTCTCTTTATTTCCGTTTCTAAGAAGGAGCAAGACAGCAATTTCCCTCATCCTCCCGCTCCAGGCACCTTCTAACGAACATAAGAAAAAGGCCATCCCCGTAGAATTATCTACTGAAGGATAGCCTTTTTTCACTTCAAGACTTTAAATTCTAGGCTTTAACCTCTAGACTAGCCTGACTGATCATATTTCTTCTTCGACATACGCTTAATACCAGCCCTAGTGCCATTA
The DNA here is from genome assembly GCF_038630985.1 of Paenibacillus sp. FSL H8-0548. Taxonomy (NCBI): domain Bacteria; kingdom Bacillati; phylum Bacillota; class Bacilli; order Caryophanales; family Paenibacillaceae; genus Paenibacillus; species Paenibacillus sp. FSL H8-0548. Next base: position 106,929 of record NZ_CP152049.1, on the reverse strand, counting down.
ACTCAAGAATGCCGGTTGTGCCCCCGTATGATATGAAAGGCATATTCATTGCCGTTATGGGCATCAGCCCAAATGACATCATAATATTCCAAACAAAATGAAATCCAATAATCGATAGCATAGCCGTTGCAAGCCCTTTGGCATAAGAATCCTTAAGTGTTCTTAACGCTGTAATGGCTTTGACAATGAACAGTACCGTGAGCAGCATAACCGCACCGCCAAACACCCAGCCAAAGCTATAAATTAAATGAGTGAACACCATCTCACTTTGCAAATAGGGAATTTTGTTATTGGTGACGCCAAAACCATTTCCCCATAATCCCGCTGATCGCACAGCTTCGATTACATTCAACTGCTGATAGCCGATCCACTCTGAGTCAGACGACATAAAGAAAAAGAAATATCTCTCAAAAGAATGATAAATTCTCTCTTTCATAAGGATCAATAGGCTTCCTGCTATTACGGCTAATGTTGCTGCACCAGTCAAAAACAGTTTATATGATTTCGAAACATAGGTTACTACGATCATAAGCCCGAAAGCATATCCTATAAAGCTATGAAAGGAATTCCCTTGTAAATACAGCAACGTGGGAACCAGCACAAACATAACAATGATTTTAACCAGCTGCACTGCTTGTTTGAATTTCCCTTGCTCGGCCTGCCCTTTGCTCATCAGCATTCCCGCTAATGCAATCAAAAATAAATAAGCAGCAAGAGCATAGACATTTAAGGTAAACGATCCAGCAGTGAACCAACGTTTAGCCCCATTGATAGTAGTTCCATAAATAGAACAGGCCACCAATAGGATCACTGTTCCGCTGTAAATGTACAAGGAATATTTCTTTAATTTTCGATAATCCAGAAAGTAAATAACGACAAGAAGAACAATACCTATTGCTGTAAAAAACGATTTTCTAAATAATAATTGAACATTATATTGTATATTTTGGCCCAGATAAGCGACCTGCAGCGAATACATAGCAAGCAGCCCTATGCCAATCATTATGGCAACTATAGCTGCCAGGCTCCATTCCATCCTAGGCTTGTGCGCTGCGTGCAGCTGCTTCCCAAGGTCATCCGGATTGCCCATCTGTGCCAATGCTTGTTGGACAGCTTCAGCCTCGGTCAGCCCCTCACTAAGCTTGTCATCCACTAGCTCTTCTAGATGACTTCTCATCTCAAGCTGTATATCCGCATGTACCTCCTTAGCTTTCACATGACCGCACACCTGCTTCAAATATTGCTCAACCGATTTACCCTTCATACCGCCAATCCCGCTCATGCATGGCCCTCCCCAATTACACGGTCCACAGTCGTTCGAAACAGCGCCCATTCCTGCTTCTTCTCCTCTAACTGTCCTTTTCCACGCTCGGTAATCCGGTAATATTTGCGTTTTCGGCTGCCTTCCTCATTCCAGTAGGATTCAACCATCTGTTCAACCTCAAGCGTATGCAGAATCGGATAGAGTGTCCCTTCTTTGAACGTAAACAGTCCGCTGGAGCTGCGCTCGATCTCTTTGGTCATCTCATAGCCGTACATTTCTTTGCGATCAAGCAGCGTTAAAATTAAAATAACAGTGCTTCCCTTCATAAGCTCTTTATTGATTTTCATAGCGTTCTCCTTCTATGTATCGAGTATCTATACATCGTATATCTATGTATAAGTATATAATGAGGTTTGAACAATATCAAGTTGATGTCTCCAAACTACAAAAAAAGAAGCAGCCCGCATAAATAGGGGCTGCTTCTCTTTTAAGCTTATAGTCCAGTTGGCAGCTGGAACATCTGTGTCAGTTCATCAATCGTAATCACATCGGTTGGAATTTCTTCAAACTTCGGCTCTTTGCCAATGTCCGAATAAATGACGTCATAGTGAAGACCTAGCTTCATCTTCTGACCGCTCGCTTCATCCGAGGCTTCAAAATTCAGCTTGCCTGCTTGATAAGAAAGGTAGCCATCCGAAATAGCTCCAGTAAACTTCAATGTGTTCACTTTAATATCATTTTTAAGTGTATTTAGAATTTCCTCTTTGTTCGTTTCCAAATCAGTTTTCAGCTGCTCGATATCTGCTTTCTCAAGCTGCAATGATTGCAATGATGCTTCGTTTTTGAGTAAAATATCCAGAACCGCAGGCAGTACTTCGTTTACAACGGTTTCTACCGTTTGCGGGTAGTTGCCTTCATTAATTTCAAAAGCAACGACTTGATCAGCCTTCAAGTCAGCAGGTAAACCCGCCTCACTAGCTTTAAGCTCGCTGAAGTAGGTTTTTTCATCAAAGTTTTTGAGCAATACTTCGCCAATCTCTTGTCCCAGCTTCTGCTGCGTAGTCAGATCAAGCCCAGCGGCGCCTTGCTGCTCCGCAAGCTCCTTCAGGTCAATCTTAATATATTTGCCTGTAATCGTCTCCGGCAGCGGCAGCATCGGAATTTGAGGCACTTTAATGTATAATATTTGATCTGTAAAAATCATCGGCACCGTCAGCTTCATTTCCATGTCGCCAGGAATGACAATATTCATATTCAGATCCGTACGCATCGGTTCCTTCTGGTACACCGCATCCACTGTAATCGTTGCGTCCTTGATCATACCTACAATAGCAGCGGTGGCAGCCAAGTCGCCTTGCATAGCCGCATCCTGTGGAATTTCCAATTCATCTAAACCTAATGACATTTTTACTGCGTATGAGTCCGCTTCTGTAATTTTAGTCATAGCTGCCTGCAATGCTTCCTTCGGCGGTTTAGCCGAGCTGCACCCTGCAATAACAACTATAATAACGGCCAACAAAATAACCGCTATTTTCTGTACCTTCTTCATGTAATAAGTTCCTCCCCTATCTTTTTATGAGCACCTCCATTCTATACTAAAAAAGCAGCTTTTAGAAGTTATAACCAAAAAATCCCGTTTCAAATATCGAAACGGGACGTTAGATCTATTCATTATTTGTGACCTTCGATATAGTTCTAAGACCCTTGAGGATTATGATGACTCACATGATTACGCTGCTTCGTCTTCTTAGAGCCCGATAGCGGCTCTTGCTGTCCTTCGCCATTATTCTGCTTGGACCTGCCGCTTTGCGGATTGTTATCCGGTACTGGAAAGCTGTCTGGCTTCGACATAAGGACCCCTCCTCTAATCTTTTTGATGCAGCAAATCAGTTGGATGATCGTGGTTTATTGCGTCCTGGTTGCGACGGTCGTTCTTATCCTGCTGCAGCTGCTGGGCTTGATGACCATTAACCGCATCAATTGACAGTGCGTCCGCCACATTCGATAAATTTTTATCAACAGATCCTTTTGCCTTTGTCATCAATGTCCGTCTCCTCTATACATGAGTCAAGCGTTGAAGCGCTTGTGCACATTCATGCAGATGTCTAGTGTAGTCCGAAATCAATTCTTGTATGACGTCTCCGCGTTCATCGACAGATATCTTATCCCGCTCAACGTCAATCAGCTCAACCTTCACTTCGCGACTATCCACATAAGTAACCTTAAAATCAAACGAATACATTTGATGGCCAGCTGTTTCGATCGTTATGCGCAGCGACTTCGAATCTGCCTCGTCTGGCAGCACCTTGCAGCGATCAGCAGTATTAATTGTTTCCGGCAGCGTTTGCCGCCAAGCATCAGCTAAGTTTTCCTGATTCATTTGCAGCTCATCTGTTTTACCCATTGAGTAAAGCACCTCCACACCGTATAACATGCGAAGAGCGACTATATTTTATACGAAAAATAAGTAACAAAAAAAGCCTAAACGCTTAGCGTCTAGACTTGGTTGATTAAGTATGGAGGAGAGAGTGGGACTCGAACCCACGTGGGCTTGCACCCTAACAGTTTTCAAGACTGCCCCGTTATGACCGCTTCGGTATCTCTCCGCATGTAATTTTCACAAGAATTATTGTACCACAGGTCAAAATAGAAATGCAACTATATTTTGACCCTGTGGCAAAATAAATTTAGAGCTTTGATGCTTCGATCGAGCTAATTCCACCCATATAAGGACGAAGCACCTCAGGAATGGTGATAGAACCATCGGCCTGCTGGAAATTTTCAACGATTGCGGCAAAGGTACGACCTACGGCGAGGCCCGAACCGTTCAATGTATGAACAAACTCCGGCTTGCTCTTCGTATCTCTACGGAATCGAATTCCGGCACGACGCGCTTGGAAATCCTCTACGTTCGAGCATGAAGAAATTTCACGGTATGTGCCTGCGCTTGGCAGCCAAACTTCGAGGTCATATGTTTTAGCCGCTGTGAAGCCCATATCTCCCGTACAAAGCGTCAGAACGCGATACGGAAGTCCTAACAGCTCTAGTACCTTCTCTGCATTAGCTGTCATTTTCTCCAGCTCTTCATACGAATCCTCTGGTTTCGTCAGCTTGATCAGCTCAACCTTGTTGAATTGATGCTGACGAATCAAGCCGCGCGTATCGCGTCCAGCAGAGCCCGCTTCTGAACGGAAGCAGGAGCTGTAGGCTACAAAATATTTTGGAAGCTCTTCAACAGACAAAATCTCTTCACGATGCAGGTTTGTAACGGGAACCTCTGCAGTCGGAATAAGGAAATAGTCCGAATCCGAAATTTTAAATAGATCCTCTTCAAATTTCGGAAGCTGTCCTGTACCGACCAAGCTATCACGATTGACGATATAAGGCGGCAGAATCTCTTCATAGCCGTGCTTATCACTATGCAGGTCCATCATAAAGCTGATCAGCGCACGCTCTAGACGAGCCCCTAGACCGCGGTAGAACGTAAAGCGTGAGCCTGTCACCTTAGCTGCGCGTTCGAAGTCCAAAATCCCAAGTGTTTGAGCAAGCTCCCAGTGCGGCTTAGGCTCAAAGTCAAAGCTTGGCACCTCGCCGTTTTTACGAATCTCCACATTATCTTCCTCGGACTTGCCGATCGGCACGCTGTCACTAGGAATATTAGGAATGGCCTGCGTCAGCTCTACCACCTGCACATCAAGCTCACGAAGCTCATCGTCCAGCTCTTTAATGCGGTCTCCTACTTCTCTCATTTCAAGGATAAGCGATTCAGCATCGCCGCCAGTTCTCTTGAGCTTGGCCACTTCCTGTGAAACCGTGTTGCGACGGCTTTTCAGCGTCTCCGTTTCTTGAATGAGATCACGACGCTTGGTATCAAGCGCCGGGAAATTGGCTACCAGCTCAAGCGAAGCTCCGCGGTCAAGCAGCGCTTTCTCAACCTTCTCAAATTCGTTGCGTAACAATTTAACATCCAGCACGTTTCAAAAGCCCCTCTCTGAAGGGAGTAAATTTTATTATTGTAAAAGCCTATTCCTTGGCTGCCGCTGCTTCTTTCACCATGTCGACGAAATACGCATGCAGTCTGAAATCATCCGTCAGTTCAGGATGATAGGAAACGGCAAGAAGATGTCCTTGTCTTGCTGTAACGATCTCATCTCTGAAGGTGGACAATACGTCAACATCCGAACCGACTTTTTTGATTAGCGGGGCACGAATGAATACTGCGCGAACCGGCTCATCAATACCTTTAACGTCCAAGTCCGTTTCAAAGCTTTCCTGCTGACGGCCAAATGCATTCCGCGCAACGGTCATATTCATAAGACGTAAATGCGCGTCCTCTTGCCCCTCAATTTCGTCCGCCAATACGATAAGGCCCGCACATGTGCCGAACAACGGCTTGCCCTGCGCAGAAAATTCCGCAATAGCTTCCATAAAACCGTATTTCCGCATAAGCTTGCCGATCGTCGTGCTTTCGCCGCCAGGTATGACAAGCCCCTGCAGCTCATCAAGCTGCTGGACCTGCTTAACGGCTACCGCCTCTGCGCCCGCCGCTTCTAAGCTGCGTATATGCTCTGCTACTGCGCCCTGAAGCGCAAGTACACCTATCTTCATTGATCCGTTCACCTTCCTTTACAGGCAAGAGCCGGCAGCGCAATTCACGCTAAGCCGGCACCTGCATCCAACATCTATTAAATACCGCGATCTTGCATACGCTCTGAGGAGTTAAGCTTGGAAATTTCGATCCCCTTCATTGGTGCTCCAAGGTTTTTCGATACTTCAGCAATTAGCTTATAGTCTTGATAATGAGTAGTTGCTTCAACGATTGCACGAGCGAACTTCTCTGGGTTTTCCGATGTGAAAATACCGGATCCAACGAATACGCCGTCTGCTCCAAGATGCATCATCAAAGCTGCATCGGATGGTGTAGCTACTCCGCCTGCTGCGAAGTTAACCACTGGAAGCTTGCCAGTCTCATGTACGTTTAGAAGCAGCTCATAAGCTACACCAAGAATTTTAGCTTCATGATAAAGCTCGTCCTTCGACAAGCCTTGAATTTTACGAATTTGGCCATTGATCAAGCGAAGGTGACGAACAGCTTCAACGATATTTCCTGTTCCCGGCTCACCCTTCGTACGAAGCATTGCTGCTCCTTCTTGAATACGGCGCAAAGCTTCTCCAAGATCCTTCGCTCCGCATACGAATGGAATCGTGAACTCATGCTTGCTGATGTGGAACACTTCATCTGCTGGCGTAAGCACTTCACTCTCATCGATATAGTCAACGCCCAGGGATTCGAGCACTCTAGCTTCTACATAATGACCGATACGGGCTTTTGCCATAACTGGAATAGAAACGACTTTCATTACTTCTTCTACGATTGTCGGATCAGCCATACGAGCGACTCCGCCTGCTGCACGAATTTCGGAAGGAACGCGCTCAAGCGCCATTACCGCTGTTGCCCCTGCTGCTTCTGCTACTTTTGCTTGCTCGGCGCTCATAACGTCCATAATGACGCCGCCCTTTTGCATTTCTGCCATGCCGCGTTTTACGCGTGATGTACCTGTTTCCATGCTACAAATCCTCCTATTTTTCATCCAATGAATTGTATATTACCGCAGTTGTTCTAACCATTGATTTTACAGGAACCAAGAATAATCGACAAGTCTTGATTTGCTTTATTTCCTTGTTTATTACTCGGATTAGAACAAATTGACGATTCCATTAAATAAACCAGCGAAAAAATCACCAATTCCGCGGAACATCAGACGGAACCAGCCGCCTTTTTCTCCATCTTCATTTGTAATTAGGTTAACCGTACGAGTCAATTCCTGCGCTGTATCAGCGTCTGTGTACTTGTAAGTCACTGTACCGACAACTGTTCCTGCAGCAATCGGAGCAATCAGCTCTGAGTCTGGTTTGATATCGGTAGATTGAACCTCGATCTTAGGCTCGACACCCTTTTTCACCATGAAAGTAATATCTTTATCTGTCACTACGGCCAATGATTTTTTCTTGCCCTTCTTAATCTTAACCGATTGCATTGTTTCTACCACTGATTTTGGTGCAAGAACCGTTTTTTTCTCAAATGTACTGAATCCATAGTCATACATCTTTGCCGTTTCGTTAAAACGAGCGGACTTCGTAGCAGTATCCATTACAACGCTAATAAAACGTTGCTCGCCTCTTTTGACCGTACCTGTGAAGTTATAGCCGGCAGAATTAATGAATCCTGTTTTCATGCCGTCAACGCCCTCATAAGCTAAATGCTTCAAGCCCGATTGGTTTACATTCGTGCCAAGCATCCAGTTAATATTGACGATTGCTGTTTTGTCACGCTCGCGAAATTTGTATTCCTGCAGCTTGGAGTACTCGAGAAACTCTGGATGCTGGTTCAAAATAATTTGTGCAAGCTTAGCCATTTCAGCTGTCGATATCACGGTCGTCTCCGATAATCCGGTAGCACTTGTGAAAATCGCTGTTTCCAACCCAAGCTGATCGGCTACTTCATTCATTTTAGTAACAAAGCCTTGCTCACTGCCTGAAATTTTCGAAGCGAGAGCAATGGTTGCATCATTAGCAGAACCTACCGCCATTGCTCTATACAAATCCAAAACCGTATGTTGATCGCCTTGAGCTAGAAACACGGATGATCCATCCGCTGGCGTAGAGGCTGCTTCCGCACTAGTCGTAACAACTTCATCCCAGTTTAGACGTCCATTAGATATTTCTTCAAGAACGATATATTCCGTCATTAGTTTGGTCATACTTGCTGCAGGAAGTGGTTCTTCTGAATTTACCTCATACAATACTTGACCGGAATCCGCATCAATTAAAATGGCTGCTTTCACCTGTAAGCCTAAAGAGTTTTCAGTACTGGGTCTGCCTTGATATCCATCCGCCATAACTACCGCAGAACCAAGCGACAGCATGACCATCCATACCGCTATGCTTGCAGCGATGACCGTCTTTAAACGAACCGGCCTTATCATTTCCTTCAACGTCGTCTCCCCTTTTCCCACTTGGTTTGTCCGTTGTTAATTGTAACATATCAAAGGCTAACAATTAAACCTCTTAGAGGAGATAGAGAGATGAGTAATCGCTCATATAAGGTGAAACTTATACTTTCCTATATTAAAAAAAGACAAGGATTAGCGAGTTCCTCGCCTTTCCTTGCCTAGCTGTCATACTATTCTAAAATGATCATTATAGAGAGTAGTTAGGAGCTTCTTTCGTGATTTGCACATCGTGCGGATGGCTCTCACGAAGACCCGATCCCGTAATCCGAACAAATTGTGTATCGTTCTTAAGCTCATCCAGAGAGGAAGTACCGCAATACCCCATACCTGAGCGCAAGCCGCCCAGCAGTTGATGAACGGTATCAGCAAGAGGCCCTTTGTAAGGAACACGGCCCTCAATGCCTTCAGGAACGAGCTTGTTCTCATTTTCTTGGAAGTAACGATCCTTGCTTCCTTCCTTCATCGCACCAAGTGAACCCATGCCGCGGTACACTTTAAAGCTGCGGCCTTGGAAAATCTCTGTTTCACCAGGGCTTTCGGCTGTACCTGCAAACAAGCTTCCGATCATAATCGCGCTTGCTCCAGATGCAATTGCTTTCGTAATATCACCGGAGTACTTAATGCCGCCGTCAGCAATAACCGGAATATTGTATTCCCGCGCAACGCTGGCACAATCGTATATCGCAGTAATTTGTGGAACACCGATACCCGCAATAACACGAGTCGTACAGATCGATCCAGGTCCGATTCCTACTTTAACAACCGATGCACCCGCCTCAATAAGATCGCGTGTAGCTTCCCCTGTAGCGACATTGCCTGCAATAATAGTTAGGTCTGGATAAGCAGCGCGCAGCTTGCGAACCGTGTTAAGAATGTTAATGTGGTGACCATGTGCCGAATCCACCACTAGAACATCAATACCCGATTGCACCAAAGCTTCTGCACGATCAGCCGTATCCTTAGAAATACCAACCGCTGCTCCGCAAAGCAGACGTCCGTGAGTATCCTTCGCTGCGTTAGGGAATTGAATAGCTTTCTCAATATCTTTAATAGTTATAAGACCTTTAAGTGTATTGGACTCATCAATGAGTGGCAGCTTCTCAATTTTATGCTTTTGAAGCAGCACTTCAGCCTCTAACAGCGTTGTGCCGACAGGCGCCGTTACAAGATTTTCACGAGTCATAACATCATGAATCTTAATGGAATAATCATGTACGAAACGCAAGTCGCGGTTTGTTAAAATACCGACAAGCTTCTTGTCTTGATCAACAATCGGTACACCGGAGATACGATATTTGCCCATAAGCTCTTCTGCGTCATAAACATGATGATCAGGTGTAAGCGAAAAAGGATTAGTAATAACACCGCTCTCCGAACGTTTTACACGGTCTACTTCCTCCGCTTGCTGTGTAATCGACATATTCTTGTGAATAATGCCAATACCACCTTCACGCGCTATTGCAATCGCCAATGCGGATTCTGTAACGGTGTCCATGCCTGCGCTAATAAGTGGAATATTTAGCTTAATTTTCTCGCTTAATCGAATCGAGATGTCAACTTCCCTAGGTAGCACTTCTGATTTACGCGGAATAAGCAGGACGTCGTCAAACGTTAGCCCTTCTTTGGCGAATTTCGTTTCCCACACGAGTATGTTCCTCCCTTAATTTTAAGTACGTCTCACATATATTATTGCAATATTATCAGAGGGGTTATAGGCTGTCAAGACTGAGAGATCGCGATGATGCATCTGCTTTCAGCTCTATTTTACAGATTCAAAGAATGCTATTTCTTTAGAAAAAGTCAGGCAAATACGTTGTTCGTTCGGGAATACGATCTTGTAAGCGTTTAATACATACCATATCACCTTGAATACGTGCAATTTGCGCTAATTGTATCGGTCGCAGATAGCCCATCAGCATCGCTGTAAGTGACCCGATATCCATTTTTATTACATCAAGTTCCTCTACATTTTCCTTTATTCTACGTAATAAGGCCTTTCCAGATAGATCTATACTTAGGATATAGTACCCTTTATTCCACGAAGCATGCTCATCGGAAAGCTCAATTGCAATATTGTCTGCTACATCAGCTGCTGTAAAATCATACTGTTCAATGAATGCCTCAGCATCAACGATACGCGCCATAAAATAAGGGATTACTTCTTGCTTGATTCTTGGATTTGGCAGCTGATATGGAAGTAGGTCATCGGACGGCACCGTCATCGTTACTTCCTCTAACATGGAATCATGCTGAGCAATAAAGGTCCATAGCGCCTCTCTTGCATACTCATCTAAATAAATAAACTCATGTACGTTAAAGCGTCTATTTGTCACTTCGTATATTAAATAACCACGAGCCTCTCCGAGCTTATCATAATATAGAGCAATTTGGCCTGGCTTCCTTGCTTTAATTCGATATTCCCACCATAGCTCCGTTCGTACCAGAGATCCATTGTATCTGGAGGCATAAACCTGATAGATGTCATTCAACACCTCGTAGCCTCCGGTATACCGCTCTATACGGCCCTCAGACAACGTACGTGCAGGAAGATGCTCTAGTTTTATGGTGTAAGCTTTATGTTCCGTATACGTCTCCCATCCAAACTTTCGATAAAATCCGAATGCAAAGGGATGTAGAAAAGAAATCGTTTGGCCTTTCGCACGCATCTCCTTCAATGCTTGAATAAGCATCTGCGCAACAAAGCCCTGCCTTCTATATTCTGGCCATGTAGCGACCCCAGCAAGTCCACCCATCGCAAATGGCTTGCCACCGATATAGGTTTGCAGCTCCAGCACTGTAGCTTGTGCAGCCAGCTGTTGATCACTATAGACAGCATATCTCACAGCAGGCTCCTGTGCAAACTGCTCTCTGGTTCGTTCAAGTCGTTCAGGAGATAATTCAAATTGAAAAGCAAACTGCGATAATGCCATGCTTTCATCAAAATGTTCGACACCCATATGCTCAATACCTATAGCTTTTTTCATTTAGAAGCCTCCTTATATTTCATAATCATATCATATCGAAAAAACACAAAAAAACCTATCGCATCACATGCGATAGGTCTCTCGTGCTTGGCGACGTCCTACTCTCCCAAGACCCTGCGGTCTAAGTACCATTGGCGCTGGAGGGCTTAACGGTCGTGTTCGGTATGGGAACGCGTGGTTCCCCTCCGCCATCGCCACCAAACGTAGCGTGTTGCACGCTGAAAACTGGATACGAAAGTTAGGTTTGCTGAAACCTATTATGCTGCTGTCTACCGGATGTATGGGTCACAGTAAACGTGTTTAGGATAAGCCCTCGACCGATTAGTATTCGTCAGCTACACACATTGCTGTGCTTCCACCCCGAACCTATCAACCTCGTCGTCTTCAAGGGGTCTTACATACTGGGAAATCTCATCTTGAGGGGGGCTTCGCGCTTAGATGCTTTCAGCGCTTATCCCGTCCGTACTTGGCTACCCAGCGGTGCTCCTGGCGGAACAACTGGTACACCAGCGGTACGTCCATCCCGGTCCTCTCGTACTAAGGACAGCTCCTCTCAAATTTCCTGCGCCCGCGACAGATAGGGACCGAACTGTCTCACGACGTTCTGAACCCAGCTCGCGTACCGCTTTAATGGGCGAACAGCCCAACCCTTGGGACCTACTTCAGCCCCAGGATGCGATGAGCCGACATCGAGGTGCCAAACCTCCCCGTCGATGTGGACTCTTGGGGGAGATAAGCCTGTTATCCCCAGGGTAGCTTTTATCCGTTGAGCGATGGCCCTTCCATTCGGTACCACCGGATCACTAAGCCCGACTTTCGTCCCTGCTCGACTTGTAGGTCTCGCAGTCAAGCTCCCTTATGCCTTTGCACTCTGCGAATGATTTCCAACCATTCTGAGGGAACCTTTGGGCGCCTCCGTTACATTTTAGGAGGCGACCGCCCCAGTCAAACTGTCCACCTGACACGGTCCCCGAACCGGTTTCACGGTTCTAGGTTAGAACTCCGATACGATCAGGGTGGTATCCCAACGGTGCCTCCACACAAGCTGGCGCTCATGCTTCGTAGGCTCCCACCTATCCTGTACAGATCGTACCAAAGTTCAATATCAAGTTACAGTAAAGCTCCATGGGGTCTTTCCGTCTTGTCGCGGGTAACCTGCATCTTCACAGGTATTAAAATTTCACCGGATCTCTCGTTGAGACAGCGCCCAAGTCGTTACGCCATTCGTGCGGGTCAGAATTTACCTGACAAGGAATTTCGCTACCTTAGGACCGTTATAGTTACGGCCGCCGTTTACTGGGGCTTCGGTTCACAGCTTCGGGTTACCCCTAACCGCTCCCCTTAACCTTCCAGCACCGGGCAGGCGTCAGCCCGTATACTTCGCCTTACGGCTTCGCACAGACCTGTGTTTTTGCTAAACAGTCGCTTGGGCCTTTTCACTGCGGCCCCCTCGGGCTATTCACCCTACCGAGGCACCTCTTCTCCCGAAGTTACGAGGTCATTTTGCCGAGTTCCTTAACGAGAGTTCTTCCGCGCGCCTTAGCATACTCTGCTCGCCTACCTGTGTCGGTTTGCGGTACGGGCACCTAGATCTCACTAGAGGCTTTTCTTGACAGCCGGAGTACATGACCTTCGCTACTGTAATTTTCGCTCCCCATCACAGCCCAGCCTTATAGTGTGCGGATTTGCCTACACACTAGCCTCACTGCTTAGACGGACTATTCCATCAGTCCGCGTCACTGCCCTTCTGTGTCACCCCATTGCTCAAACAATCTTCGGTGGTACAGGAATTTCAACCTGTTGTCCATCCACTACGCCTTTCGGCCTCGCGTTAGGTCCCGACTTACCCTGAGAGGACGAGCCTTCCTCAGGAACCCTTAGGCTTTCGGCGGACAAGATTCTCACTTGTCTTTTCGTTACTCATACCGGCATTCTCACTTGAATACAGTCCACCAGTCCTCACGGTCCAACTTCAATCCGTATTCAACGCTCCCCTACCCAAGTACCCTAAGGTACATGTCATAGCTTCGGTGGTGTGTTTAGCCCCGTTACATTTTCGGCGCAGAGTCACTCGACCAGTGAGCTATTACGCACTCTTTAAATGATGGCTGCTTCTAAGCCAACATCCTGGTTGTCTTTGCAACTCCACATCCTTTCCCACTTAACACACACTTGGGGACCTTAGCTGATGATCTGGGCTGTTTCCCTCTTGACAATGGATCTTAGCACTCACTGTCTGACTCCCGAGTAGCACGTCTATGGCATTCGGAGTTTGACTGGACTTGGTAACCCTTGGCGGGCCCCGCACCCAATCAGTGCTCTACCTCCACGACGCTCATTCCTCGAGGCTAGCCCTAAAGCTATTTCGGGGAGAACCAGCTATCTCCGAGTTCGATTGGAATTTCTCCGCTACCCCCACCTCATCCCCGCACTTTTCAACGTGCGTGGGTTCGGGCCTCCAGTGCGTGTTACCGCACCTTCACCCTGGACAGGGGTAGATCACACGGTTTCGGGTCTACGACCACGTACTTATTCGCCCTATTCAGACTCGCTTTCGCTACGGCTCCGTCTTCCCGACTTAACCTTGCACGTGATCGTAACTCGCCGGTTCATTCTACAAAAGGCACGCCATCACCCATTTAACGGGCTCTGACTTTTTGTAAGCGCACGGTTTCAGGTTCTTTTTCACTCCGCTTCCGCGGTGCTTTTCACCTTTCCCTCACGGTACTGCTTCACTATCGGTCACCAGGGAGTATTTAGCCTTGGCAGATGGTCCTGCCGGATTCCGACGGGGTTTCTCGTGTCCCGCCGTACTCAGGATCCGTCTCGGAGAGTGCTTGCTTTCGGTTACAGGGCTTTTACCTGCTCTGGCGGGCCTTTCCAGACCTCTTCGCCTACCAAACACCTTTGTAACTCCATGTGAGACGTCCTACAACCCCAAGGAGCAAGCTCCTTGGTTTGGGCTAATCCGCGTTCGCTCGCCGCTACTGACGGAATCACTATTGTTTTCTCTTCCTCAGGGTACTTAGATGTTTCAGTTCCCCTGGTATGCCTCTACCCAACCTATGTATTCAGTTGAGAGTAACTGCCCATTACGGCAGCTGGGTTTCCCCATTCGGAAATCCTCGGATCAATGCCTGCTTACGGCTCCCCGGGGCGGTATCGTTGTTCGCCACGTCCTTCTTCGGCTCCTGGTGCCTAGGCATCCTCCGTGCGCTCTTACTAGCTTAACCATATGCTCAGGTGATTCGGCTTGCCCGCCGTTTTCCTTTTGTTTCTCTGATCTCCTAAGACATCAAATTGGTTGAAACAAAACGAAAAGAAGTCGGAACAATCTCGAACACCTTTCGCTTACAATAAAAACAGCTTAAAGGATGTTTCAGCAATTCTTTTCTTTCGTTATCCAGTTTTCAAGGTGCAATTGTTTTGCGCTGAATCTGCTTCGGAGTTAATCTTCAGCAAAGACAATACAAAAATTTGATTGGTGGAGCCAAGCGGGATCGAACCGCTGACCTCCTGCTTGCAAGGCAGGCGCTCTCCCAGCTGAGCTATGGCCCCAAATTCGGGTACCGACTTCTCAGAGTCGATAATGGTGGGCCTTAGTGGACTCGAACCACCGACCTCACCCTTATCAGGGGTGCGCTCTAACCAGCTGAGCTAAAGGCCCTTGGGTATTCACTTGTCTTGACTTCCATTTTGAAAGAGGATTAATCTTTCAAAACTGACAACGAGTAAGCGATAAACTGCCAAGTTTATCCGAACCTCATCGGGTTCGGGTATTTCCTTAGAAAGGAGGTGATCCAGCCGCACCTTCCGATACGGCTACCTTGTTACGACTTCACCCCAATCATCTACCCCACCTTCGACGGCTAGCTCCCTTGCGGGTTACCCCACCGGCTTCGGGTGTTGTAAACTCTCGTGGTGTGACGGGCGGTGTGTACAAGACCCGGGAACGTATTCACCGCGGCATGCTGATCCGCGATTACTAGCAATTCCGACTTCATGCAGGCGAGTTGCAGCCTGCAATCCGAACTGAGACCGACTTTGATAGGATTGGCTCCACCTCGCGGTTTCGCTTCCCGTTGTATCGGCCATTGTAGTACGTGTGTAGCCCAGGTCATAAGGGGCATGATGATTTGACGTCATCCCCACCTTCCTCCGGTTTGTCACCGGCAGTCATCCTAGAGTGCCCACCCAAAGTGCTGGCAACTAAGATCAAGGGTTGCGCTCGTTGCGGGACTTAACCCAACATCTCACGACACGAGCTGACGACAACCATGCACCACCTGTCTCCTCTGTCCCGAAGGAAAGCCCTATCTCTAGAGCGATCAGAGGGATGTCAAGACCTGGTAAGGTTCTTCGCGTTGCTTCGAATTAAACCACATACTCCACTGCTTGTGCGGGTCCCCGTCAATTCCTTTGAGTTTCAGTCTTGCGACCGTACTCCCCAGGCGGAATGCTTAATGTGTTAACTTCGGCACCAAGGGTATTGAAACCCCTAACACCTAGCATTCATCGTTTACGGCGTGGACTACCAGGGTATCTAATCCTGTTTGCTCCCCACGCTTTCGCGCCTCAGCGTCAGTTACAGCCCAGAAAGTCGCCTTCGCCACTGGTGTTCCTCCACATCTCTACGCATTTCACCGCTACACGTGGAATTCCACTTTCCTCTTCTGTACTCAAGCTTTGCAGTTTCCATTGCGACTTGGGGTTGAGCCCCAAGTTTAAACAACAGACTTACAAGGCCGCCTGCGCGCGCTTTACGCCCAATAATTCCGGACAACGCTTGCCCCCTACGTATTACCGCGGCTGCTGGCACGTAGTTAGCCGGGGCTTTCTTCTCAGGTACCGTCACCTTGGGAGCAGTTACTATCCCAAGCGTTCTTCCCTGGCAACAGAGCTTTACGATCCGAAAACCTTCATCACTCACGCGGCGTTGCTCCGTCAGACTTTCGTCCATTGCGGAAGATTCCCTACTGCTGCCTCCCGTAGGAGTCTGGGCCGTGTCTCAGTCCCAGTGTGGCCGATCACCCTCTCAGGTCGGCTACGCATCGTCGCCTTGGTGAGCCGTTACCTCACCAACTAGCTAATGCGCCGCGGGTCCATCTTTAAGTGATAGATTGCTCCATCTTTCCCGGCTCGATCATGCGATCAAGCCGCGTATCCGGTATTAGCATTCGTTTCCGAATGTTATCCCAGTCTTAAAGGCAGGTTACCCACGTGTTACTCACCCGTCCGCCGCTAAGTATCAGAGATGCAAGCATCTCATCAACTCCGCTCGACTTGCATGTATTAGGCACGCCGCCAGCGTTCGTCCTGAGCCAGGATCAAACTCTCCATTTTGGTGTTTGAAATGCTCATTACTTTTTTATCGCTTTTTCGCTTATCCCGAGGGATTTGCGAGGCAGTTATTACTCGTTGTTCAGTTTTCAAAGAACAATGTTCTCTTTCGTGTCATCCGCTAATGTCTCGCAGCGACAAGAAATAATATATCACGAGTGCCTATGTGAATGCAAGTCTTTTTTATAAAACATTTAAAAATAATGAATACAACATGTTTCATCCCAATAATACCCTCAATATCACATCATCGTGTACTTCAGCATTCCATCCTTACATCGCACATCCTGCTGCCTGTCGGTACACAAAGAAACGGGCCTGCGTATGAACGCAAGCCCGTTTCTTTGTGTGTATTAATATTCCTTAGCGATCGTATACTTCGATGCATCCTTGATTAGATCCATCTTCTTATTGCTGTTCTTGTATCCAGCATCTACAGTCGTATCGATAGTAACCCATTTGCCATCGAGATAAACCTGATTCCAAGCATGATAAACATCTACATAGCTCGAATCGCCCATCAATAGCTTAGTCGGGATTCCCACACTTCGGAGCATGCCAGCAAACAATGATGCATATCCGTAGCAAATGTCTTTTTGTGCTTTAAACGTACGATCGATGTTGGGTAGGTAATCGACCGATAAGCTCTCAGCCAATTTATTATCATATTTAATGTTAGTTATGATGTAGTCGTAGATAGCTTTCACTTTATCTGCATCGGTTTTTTTGTTCTTCGTTAATTCTTTAGCTTTAATGACTGCGCTGCTTGTGCTTGTCCAATCAATATTTTGAATCGAGTTCAGATACAGAACATTACTATCCTTCAAGTTCAAAACTACGGTTTCTTTCTTTAGCTGTTTATATTTATTACCTGTGGTATTCTCGAGCAGCGATATTGTATATTCACCATTTCCAAGCTGCAATGGAAAGCTTTCACTTTTCTTGCCCGCTGTAATGTTATAGGTATAATTCGATTTGCCTTTAGCAATGAGCAGCTTCGTTGTTACTTTTGTATTCGCTGCATATTCTACTGAAACAATCCCAGCGCTAAGCTTGTCCTTATTTAGCCAGTTATCAGTACTATTTCCGCTTGCCTCTGCAGTGGTAACATTAATCGATGCAAAGAGGACAAATGCTGCAATTAACACCATTAGTTTACGCATTCAAAACTCTCCCTTCGGTAGCTGGCTGCCATCTTCAGAAGGCCCTTTAGCTTTGCGTCCCTACCTTTCGATAGGTTTGCCATTATCGTGTGAAGCTTTATTAAAGGTAAACTACTTAATAAACAAAAAAAAAGCATGTCCATTCGGTAGCTGGCTGCCATCTTTCAGAAGGCCCTTTAGCTTTGCGTCACTGCCTTTCGACAGCTTTGCCATTATCGTGTAAAGCTTTAATAGTTATATTCTACCATGACAATCTATTAAAACAATAGCCTACTCACATAAAACATTAGTAATTTGCTAGATTTTAAGCTTTGATGCCACAAAAGCTCAAAAAAAAGAACCGCCTGCAGCAATTGCCAGGCGGTTCGACGATTATAGACTTATTGTCAGAAGAACTATTCGTCTCTCATATGAGGGAACAACAGTACGTCACGTATCGATGGTGAGTCTGTCAGCAGCATAATCAAACGATCAATACCGATGCCAAGCCCGCCGGTTGGCGGCATGCCGTATTCTAGCGCGCGGATAAAATCCTCGTCCATTTCATGCGCTTCATCATTGCCATGCTCACGCTCAAGCAGCTGTGATTCAAAACGCTCGCGCTGGTCGATCGGATCATTAAGCTCAGTAAAAGCGTTCGCATGCTCACGAGCTACGATAAACAGCTCGAAACGGTCCGTGAACCGCGGGTCTGCCTCGCTCTTCTTAGCTAGCGGAGAGATCGCAACTGGATGACCGGTAACAAAGGTTGGCTGAATAAGGGTATGCTCGCCAAACTGCTCAAAGAATGCATTAAGAATATGACCGAATGTCATATGAGGCTCTACAGCAACCTTGTGCTCCTTCGCTAAACGATGTGCTTCCTCATCGCTCATCTCAACACCAAAATCAACGCCTGTCAATTCTTTAACAAGCTCCACCATAGAAACACGACGCCACTGCGGAGTCAGATCAATTTCTTGACCTTGGTATGTGATTTTCGTTGAGCCCAGCACCTCTTGTGCAATATGTGCGATGACATTTTCTGTGAGTGCCATAATATCCTTGTAATCGGCATAGGCCTCATACAGCTCTATCATTGTAAATTCAGGGTTATGACGTGTAGACATCCCCTCGTTCCGATATACGCGGCCAATCTCATATACCTTCTCCATGCCGCCTACGATAAGCCGTTTCAAATGAAGCTCAATCGCAATACGCATGTAGAGCTGCATATCGAGTGCATTGTGATGGGTTTCAAACGGACGCGCCGCCGCGCCGCCTGCAATAGAATGAAGGGTTGGCGTTTCAACCTCAAGGTAGCCACGAGAATCTAAATAGCGTCTCATAGACTGAATGATTTTTGAACGAGTAATAAAGGTTTGCTGCACCTCAGGGTTTACAATAAGATCAACATAACGCTGACGGTAACGAAGCTCAACATCTTTAAGTCCATGATATTTGTCGGGCAATGGAAGCAACGATTTAGTCAACACTTCAATATCAAGCGCTTTGACCGATACTTCACCAGTATTGGTTTTAAACACAACGCCCTCAACACCGATAATATCCCCAATATCCAAAATGTCGAATGCAGCGAACTTATGCTCAGCAACACTATCCTTGCGCACATAAATTTGAACCTTTCCGCTCAAATCCTGTATCGTCGCGAAGCCCGCTTTACCCATACCGCGCTTCTGCATAATACGGCCCGCAATACGGACTTGCACGCCTTTTTCTTCGAGCTCATCTTTAGCAAAGCCTTCATAGGCTTGTACAATGTCTTTAGCATTATGAGTGCGCTCGAATTTCCGTCCGAATGGATCTACGCCTAGTCCTCTAAGCTCGTCCAATTTGTCTCTACGAATTTGCAAAAGCTCACTTAGCTCCTGCTCGTTGTTTTCATGTTCCAATGCTTTCATCTCCTTGGTCATTCGGCAAGCATAAGCGGCAGTCGCCGGAACTATTACAGCAAAATCTCCCCTTTGGGAGAGATTCAAGCAAAGTATATGCCTAGGCTGTTTACATTCTTATAGTGTAAACGTTCAAAAAGCTTCCGACAAGGAAGCTTTCCGATTCGCACATAGCAAGCCTTATTTGGTAATGTCGATAATTTTGTATTGAATAATGCCGACTGGTACATTTACTTCCACGACTGTGCCTTTTTTCTTACCCAAAATCGCTTTACCAACCGGACTTTCATTTGAAATCTTGTTTTGCAAAGGATCGGCCTCCGCTGAGCCAACGATGGAATATTTCATCGTATCGCCATACTCCATATCCTCAACCGTTACAATCGAACCGATACTTACAATATCAATATCGATATCATCATTATTTATTATGCTCGCGAAGCGCAGCATTTTCTCAAGAGTAAGAACACGGCCCTCAATAAATGCTTGCTCATTCTTCGCATCCTCATACTCTGAGTTCTCGCTTATATCACCATAGCCGATTGCAACTTTAATACGTTCTGCAACCTCACGACGTTTGACCGATTTCAGGTTTTCCAATTCATCCTCGAGCTTCCGCAGCCCTTCTTGAGTCAGAATGATTTGCTTATCGTTCATCTTCCCGATTCTCCTGTCATGTGACTAATTTTTCATACCTTGTATGAACTCACTGTTACTTAATATATTACGCTTCTTCAGCATCATACCTCTGTTATATGAAGCGTACTTGATGTGTACGTTAGATTATATTGCACGATTATATTGCAAAGGTACCCTGAATGTCAATCTAAGCCAACGGAGCTATTAAAACCGTTTCCGTTCTAGCTATTACAGCAGAATCCGCTTAGTATCGGCTTTTGTCGAACTATGTCGGATGACTGACAAAACAGGGCAGCCCGCTTAAACGATTGATTTCGGTTCTAGTAAGCTACCTCTTCAGCAGCTCCTGCTTCTCCTGCCGTCGGGTCACGTCCGGTCTCTTCCATTTACGGGAATGGATACCGCTTCCTTAACATCTCTTATAATGTCCCAATTCGCCTTGCCTGTATACAATTGCTCACGTGTAAACCCCTGCACGCTATCAGCTTTACCGCCCACATGCTCAACAGCGCGTGCATTCTCAACCGCATACACATGCTGGTCATCCCAGCCAATACGCATTTTCACGGTTACTGGCTTATCAGCAGCATCTACGATTGTATAAACCGCTTATTTCTTGTTTCGTTATTCACGATTATCCGACATAAGTTCCTCGTAGCTAATTCCTAACGTCTTGGCGATATGACTGAGCAGCTTTGGATCTGTTTTTCTTGTTCCACGTTCTAATGAGCCTAGAACAGCCACCGATACGCCAAGCACCTTGGCCAGCTCCTGCTGTGTATAGCCCTTCAGCTTTCGAAAGGCTCTGACGCGCTGCGCCAATTGAGTATTTTCCATAATGTGATGCCTTCCTTTCCATCAAGAAGCGCCGCTCTGGATGCTGCACTCACCTCATCATACAGCTGATGGGATTCATCCATAACATCATTCAGCGGTACAAGCACAAATGACCGCTCCAGCATGCGTGGATGCGGTAATGTCAGCTCCTCTTGATCCATTCTGACATTATCATATAGGAGAAGGTCGAGGTCAATGGTTCTAGGTCCCCAGCGCACTTGTCGAACTCTCCCTAATTCCTGCTCGAGGGCAAGCAGCTGTCTCAGCAGCATCAGCGGAGTCAGCTTAGTTCTCACAGCTAATGTCATATTAAGAAATGACGGCTGGTCAGTGTAGCCTACAGGATCTGTCTCATACATACCTGATACCTTGCTCACTTCTATAGCGGGGTGTGCGTCAATTAAAGCAATGGCTGATAGCAGCAGCTGCTCCCGGTCCCCCATGTTTGACCCTAATGCAATGTATGCCTCTGCCTGTGCGCCGTTAAACGGGAATTGTTCGTCCATTAGAATCCCGCTTTCTGCGCAGCTCTACCGTAACTCCATCAAAATGGATATCAAACGGCGGATTCGGCTTGGTTACTCGAACCGTTACTTCATTTACCATAGTATAAGCTTCCAGTACTCGGGATGCAATGTGACCTGTTAAAGCTTCAATCAGCTTGAAGGGCGCACCCTCTACAATGCTTTTTGCAAGTGCGTGGATATCCGCATAATTGATCGTGAGGCTGAGGTCGTCCGTTTGCGCAGCCTGCTCTAGATCCATATTCAGCTCGATATCAACATAATACTTCTGACCGAGTTTATTTTCTTCTGGGAATACGCCATGGTACCCGTAAAATTTCATCCCTTTAATGATCATTTTGTCCATGATTGTACGTCACACTCCTAACGGTGTTAACTGCGATATAGAATTGCATCTGTCATAAGTGCTGTCCGTTTGATTTCACCTACATCATGCACTCGCACGATTTGGGATCCCTGTGCAATGCCGAGAGCGACTGTCGCCGCCGTTCCCTCGACAAGCTCATCTACAGGCAGATTAAGCGTCTGCTTGATAAATCGCTTGCGGGAAGTACCCAGAAGCACTGGATAGCCTAACTCGTTTAGCTCAGATAGCCGGCCGAGCAGCTCAATATTTTCCTCGTGCGTTTTGGCGAACCCGATACCTGGATCGAGCCATATCAGGTCATCCGCAATACCAGCAGCGTGAGCAATGCTTACGCTGCCCTTTAGATCAGCAATGACATCTGGAACAAAATCATTATAGTCACCCGAATGGCGGTTGTGGTTGATAATAACTGGACATCCATATTCAGCTGCAACAGCGGCCATATTAGGATCATCCTTCAAACCCCAAATATCATTTATAATATGTGCACCCGCCTCCAACGCTTGGCGTGCCGTTTCGGCTTTATAGGTATCAATAGAAAGCGGTATATGAGGCAGCACTTTGCGCAGCGCTCGAATCACCGGAACAATCCTACGCAATTCCTCTTCCACACTTACAGGCTCAAATCCTGGGCGAGTAGACTCTCCGCCAATATCGAGAATATCAGCACCCTCTTGGACCATCGCTTGCGCATGGGCAACTGCGGATTCAACGCTTGTATAACGTCCTCCATCCGAGAAGGAATCAGGCGTAGCATTCAGAATACCCATAATTAAAGTGCGCTCACCGAGCACAAGCGTTGCTTCTCCGCCGAACTCATACACTCTTTTATAGAAAATCGGCTGCTTCACAACTCATTCACATCCTTCATTATTGGCTCTCATTATTATAGCTGCACCTTACCCTCAATCGCTGCTGGAGCACTCTCTCGAGTGAATTTTCGATAAATAGAAAGCAGATGTCTAGTCATAATTCCCGCTTCCCCGTCACCAATTATAGCACTCTGCCCGCTAGCATCCGTTATTGTAGTTACAGGAATAAGCTCCTGAATCGAATTAGTGAGCCAGATCTCATCTGCCGATTGCAGCTGCTCCCAGCTAAACAGACCTTCTTCAGTCTCATACCCGGATGATCTTGCAATCTCAAGTACCCGCTCACGCGTAATACCGGGCAATATGCCTGTCGAAAGATCGGGGGTGCATACCTTGTTGTCCTTTACAAAAAACAAATTGCTGACGATCCCTTCTGCCAGCCAGCCTTCACGGGTTAACATAAGCCCCTCTGCCCCTGGTGAGGCCCCGCTTGCTAACAGCTCACGCTTAGCAATAATATTGTTCATATAGTGAAGAGATTTGAAGCGAATATCACCTTCCGGCGTATTCCGCCGCGTCTGAACTAGACGCAGCTCCCGTCCGCGCATATGAACCGCATCATTAACCTGCGGCAAGGTTTTCACAAGCATTAACACATTTGGCTGCTCATAATCACCTGTCGGCAAGCCGAGCTCTGCTTCCCCTGCACTAACCGTAAGACGTATATAACCATCCTCCAGCCCATTAGCTTCAAGCAGCTCATTTACCCAGTTGGTGATTTCGCCCAAATCACAATCATAACGAATGCCGAGCTGCTCACAGCCGAGCTGCAAGCGGCTTAAATGCCGATCCAATAAATATGGTTTCCCCGCATAGGTACGAAAGGTTTCAAACAGACCTATACCGTACAAAAAGCCGTGATCATAAACAGAGATCACAGCTTCGCTCGCTTCCTTGACGGAGCCATTCAGACCGATTTTCATCGTACTGGGCTCTTCCGATTTTGCAAGAAATTACGCAGCATCGTAAGTCCATGCTCCGTAATAATTGATTCAGGGTGGAACTGTACTCCTTCGATCGCATATTCCTTATGACGCAGACCCATAATTTCGCCTTCGTCTGTCTCTGCTGTGATTTCCAAGCAATCCGGCAGTGTTTCGCGACGAACGATTAGAGAATGGTAGCGCGTAGCGGTAAATGGAGAAGGCATGCCTTCAAAGATCGTCTGTTGATTATGATGAATCAATGAGGTTTTTCCGTGCATGAGCTTCTCCGCGCGCACAACCTCTCCGCCGAAAGCTTGTCCAATGGATTGATGGCCCAAGCATACGCCGAAAATCGGAATTTCACCTTTGAAATGGTCAATAAGAGACAGACTGATGCCCGCTTCATTCGGTGAACAAGGTCCTGGCGATATTAAGATATGATCTGGAGCTAATTGTTCAATTCCCGCCAAATCAATCTCATCATTGCGTTTAACTATAATTTCTTCACCAAGCTCGCCCAAATATTGCACGAGATTATACGTAAAAGAGTCATAATTATCAATTACTAGTATCATGTTAAGGCTCCCCCTTTATCCACTTCCAGTGCTTGCTCATGGGCCGCAAACCGTTCGCTGTACTGAATCGCCTTCCATAAAGCTTTCGCTTTGCTCAGCGATTCCTTGTATTCTCGCTCGGGATCAGAATCGATGACAATTCCTGCTCCCGTTTGAATATGAACGACTCCATCCTGCAGCACCATGGTTCTAATAATTATATTAAATTCCATATCTCCGCTGTAGTCAATCCACCCGAGTGAACCTGTGTAGGGACCACGACGCGATGGCTCAAGCTCCTCGATAATTTCCATCGTCCGAATTTTTGGCGCACCGGTGATCGTTCCTCCCGGAAAGGTCGCGGAAATTACATCATAAGCATCCATGCCGCTTGCCAGCTGCCCTTCCACTTGAGAGACAAGATGCATCACATGCGAGTAGCGTTCAATGACCATGAGCTCTTCAACCTTAACCGTTCCGTATGCTGAAATCCGGCCAAGATCGTTGCGTTCCAGATCAACCAGCATAATATGCTCCGCTCGCTCCTTCTCATTCGTAAGAAGCTCATCTTCTAATCGCCGGTCCTCTTCCTCTGATCGGCCCCGCCTCCGAGTACCTGCGATTGGTCTTGTAACGAGCTTGCTATCGCCAAGCTCTACTAGCAGCTCTGGCGATGCGGATACAAGCTGAAAGTCCGGACAGCGCAGAAAACCCATATAAGGCGATGGATTAACCAGCCTCAACCACTCATACAGCTCATCTGGAGAAGCAGAGATAGGCTTGCTTTGCCGTACGGACAGATTGGCTTGAAATACATCCCCTTGCTGAATATAACGCTGTATACTCCGAACTGCCTCCATATAAGCTTGCTTGGAAAATGGAGACGCAATGCCCGCTAGCGACTCTACGTCGATTTGCAGCATATCATCTTCCAACAGAAGCTGCCGCTTTGCTCTAAGCCCCTCTGCTTTCTCCTTGGCATGCTGCTCATCAAACCAAGTCAGCCAATAATCAGTCATTCCCTCTGCCCGCAGCAATGCACGATCATAGACCTCGTTTAGCTCCGCTTCTTCCGCATCTGGATTAATCCTTGTATGGACAGCACAGTATACTTTGGATTCCAAATGGTCGATAATCCAAATTTCATTCATTTGCATGAACAAATAATCAGGAATAGACAAATCATCGTCTGCCAGCACCGGCAGACGTTCAATCGTACGTATAATGTCATAGCTCCAAAACCCAACACAGCCGCCTATCCACTTCGGTCCGCCCTCGATTTTAGGACCAAGCTGACCGCTCATCCATTCTCTTACTATCTGTAGAGGCTTGCCCTCCCAGTGACGCTTGCTGTGCTCCTCAAGCGACCCAAACTGTACAGACTCCGCTGTGAGGCCTTTGCCCCGAATTACACCGTCAGGATGCAATCCTAAATAGGTATAACGTCCGTTCTTGCCGCTCTCTAGTACAAAAGCATATGGCGAAGCATCCTGCCATACCTCTTCCCAAGAAGCAACACCTGCCCGAGTTTCAAGCTGAAATGGCAATTGTTTAACTATCGGCAGCATTGTGTATTTCCTCTCGGCGTGCCACCGAGTCCACTGCTCTTTAGCGGTGATCATCACCTTCAACCCCCGATTACTTGACTTATTTTGCTCAGTATACAGAATAGATAAGTAAAAAGAAAGCCTTCCATTCCGAGGAATGAAAGGCTGATAGATCTAAGTAGTAAAAATTAGTTGTCGAAGTTGAATAGCGGAGTCGACAGGTAACGTTCGCCATTGCTCGGAATGACTGCAACAACACGTTTGCCTGCGCCAAGCTCTTTCGCAACTTGAAGCGCTGCGAAGATCGCTGCGCCTGAGGAAATACCGCAAAGAATTCCTTCTTCTTTAGCAGCGCGGCGAGCATATTCAAATGCTTCTTCGTTCTCAACAGTAATAACAGCGTCATATACATCACGGTTCAAAATATCAGGTACAAAGTTAGCGCCGATACCTTGAATTTTGTGAGCGCCTGGCTTGCCGCCCGAAAGGATTGGAGATGCAGCAGGCTCTACTGCTACAATTTTGATGCCTTGGAAGTTTTGCTTAAGCACTTCGCCTGCACCTGTAATTGTGCCGCCAGTACCGATACCAGCCACGAATGCATCCAATTTGCCATCTAGGGAATTAATCGCTTCAACGATTTCAGGTCCAGTCGTTTCACGGTGAACCTTCACGTTTGCTTGGTTTTTGAATTGTTGAGGCAAGAAATAATCAGCGTTCTCAGCAGCAAGCTCTTCCGCTTTGCGCACTGCGCCGTTCATACCCTCGGAGCCTGGTGTCAAAACAAGCTCTGCGCCATAAGCGCGAAGCAGGTTGCGACGCTCAATACTCATTGTTTCAGGCATAACAAGAATAGCCTTATAGCCTTTAGCTGCTGCTACGAGTGCTAGTCCAATTCCAGTATTGCCGCTTGTAGGCTCGATAATCGTATCGCCTGGTTTAATAATTCCTTCTTGCTCAGCAACTTCAACCATACTGATTGCGATACGGTCCTTAACGCTTGCACCTGGGTTTTGGTATTCAAGCTTTACATAAATTTCTGCACTGCCCTCAGGCACGAGACGATTCAAACGAACAAGCGGAGTATCACCGATAAGTTCTAACACGCTTTGCACAATTTTGGCCATGGAAATAACTGCCTCCTTATTCCGACTAATTCAGTTGGTATTTTAACTAATTCAATATTAACAATGTCTTGCATCCGTTGTCAATAGCGAGTTTTCAGTTTACGGCAAACAAGAACAGCTGTGACGCTATTCAGTTTTTATTGCATCGTATTTCACCAGAAGCTCGTCTTCGATTTCCGTTAACGAATCGGCGCGCTCTAATGCCATTTGTTTGTGCACCGCTTCATGCAAACGGCGTCCAGTCATACTTGTTGTTATTTGCCGTTCAATAAGCTGGATAACCGCATACCCGCCGTCAACCTGAATCGGGCCAGCCATTTCGGCAATCTGCAGACGACTGGCTGTATTCAACATTTCACGGTTATAGAAAGGATCATCTTCATCAATTAAGCCTAAGTCACCGCCTGCATCGGCCGTGAAAGAATCAATGGAGTACGTCTTCGCAAGCAGAGCAAAGTCCTCACCCTCTGTGAGCAGCTGCAGCACCGAATTAGCTTCCTTCACGGTATCTGTCAAAATCCACTGTAAATGCAGCTGAACTCGATCTTCAAATTCCTCAGGGTGGTCGGCTATGTAACGACTGACCTCATCATCCGAGATGCTGATGCTGCGAATAACGATTTTCTCCAGCAGCAGACGATACCGCAGGTCCTCGAGCACCTGTTCCTTCGTCATGCCAAGCTGATTCTGCATCACCTCATAGAAGTGATCCTCACTTTCGTAGCCCTCAATTAGCTTGGCCAGCTCGCGGTCCTGCTCTTCCGCTGATATGCTTAGTTCAGAGGCTTCAGCCTCTAATTCAACAACCTTATGCACCATTATCGTTCGCAGAACGGCAGCCCCATGCTGCTTATAGAGCTCTTTCTCCAAATCAGCCAACGTAATGCTCTCTTGTCCTATCTTGGCAATAACTCGCTCGTGGTCCGTTTGCTTCGAGGGGTCAACGATCAATGGCTGGTCTGTTTTCCCCTGATCCAGATCCTCTCCGCTGCCTGCATTCGTTTGAGGACGTCTGTCCTGAAATCGATCATTTCCCGGAAACACCTTAATAACAACGACTACCGTTAGCACCACCATACATACGGCTTGAAGGATGACAACGGCCTTCAGCACCTCGTATTTCTTCATTCCCTATTGCCTCCGATTATTGGATCGGCTTTGGTTTCGCTTGATCAAGCAATCTCTCTAGCTCTGTCCGATCAAAGGTATACGCTTCGTTGCAAAATTGGCAAACGACTTCCGCTTTTCCGTCTTCATCAATAATTTGTTGCATTTCATGCTCACCCAGGCTGAGAAGTGTCTGCTCTACCCGTTCCGAGGAACAGAAGCACTCGAATTTCAATTCCATCGTGTCATGGATTTGAAGATCATCTCCAACGATCCAGCGCAGCAGCTCCTCCGGCGTTTCTCCTTGATCAAGCAGAGCTGTTACAGGCGGCATCGAGCCAACCGCTTGCTCTAATCGTGTAATTTCATCATCCGTAAGTCCTGGCAAGAGCTGGACGATAAAACCGCCTGAATGCATAACCGAATTATCGGTATCAACCAAAACGCCAAGTCCTACTGCGGCAGGCGTCTGCTCCGATACAGCGAAATAATAAGTAAAATCCTCGCCTAGCTCTCCCGACACAATCGGAATGCTGCCTCGGTACGGCTCCTTCATTCCTAAATCCTTCGTAATGTGAACAAAGCCGGTACGTCCAACCGCTCCCGCAACATCAAGCTTTCCATGTGCATTGCTTGGTAAGTGAACCTCGGGGTTTTCTACATAACCGCGCACCTCGCCGTCTGCATTTGCATCCACGACGATTTGACCAAGCGGTCCATCACCCTTCACTTGTATGGTCAGCTTTTCTTGCCCCTTCAGCATTGCACCCATAATAGCTCCGGCTGTCAAAGTACGGCCTAGCGCAGCCGTAGCTGTAGGAAATGTGCCGTGACGCTGCCTTAGTTCCTCAACAAGCTGAGTCGTGCGAGCTGCGAACACTCGAATTTTCCCTTTCCATGCCGTCCCTCGCACCAGCACGTCCTTCAGCTGATCATCCATCATATTCCCTCCTGATTGCGTTCATATATAATTCTCAAACCTTCAAGCGTCAGAAGGGGATCCACCTCTTCTATCGTTTCCGATTCTGCAGCGATTAACTCCGCTAAACCGCCCGTTGCAATAACACGAGGCGTTACGCCGAATTCGTCGCGAATGCGATTGACTATCCCATCTACTTGTCCTGCATATCCAAAAATTATCCCCGCTTGCATCGACGTTACAGGATTGCGGCCAATGACACTCTTTGGCCTCACCAGCTCAATTCTAGGCAGCTTGGCAGCTCGTTGATAGAGCGCCTCCGTAGAAATCCCGATACCAGGCACAATTGCCCCTCCGAGGTAATTGCCGTTTTCATCAATATAGTCAAAAGTCGTGGCTGTTCCGAAATCCACAACGACAAGCGGTATGCCGTACTTAACAATGCCCGCTACTGAATTTACGATACGATCGGCACCCACCTCACGCGGGTTCTCATAGCGTATATTCAAGCCGGTCTTGATGCCCGGCCCAACGATTATCGGAGTTTTGCGAATATATTTGGTGCATAGCTGCTCCAAAGTACGCATTAAAGGAGGTACGACCGATGAAATAATGACACCGTCCATCTGCTCCAGCCTCACACCTGCGTAATGAAACAGATTATGAATCGTGATGCCGTATTCATCTACTGTCGCCGAACGGTTCGTGCTTAGCCGCCAATGATGTAGAAGCTCTTTTCCCTTGTATATGCCAAGCACAATGTTCGTATTCCCGACATCAATGACGAGGATCAAAGCGTTTCCCCACCTTTCTTCTCATTCAAATCCAAACTAATATCAAGCGCGTGGAATGAATAGGTGAGCCCGCCTACAGAAATAACATCTACTCCGCATAAAGCAATACCCTTTACCGTTTCCAATGAAACGCCGCCAGATGCTTCTACAATAACATGCGGTGAAACGGCTTTGATTTTGGCTACCGCTTCCTTCATCATCGGATGCGCCATATTGTCGAGCATAATAATATCTGCTCCGCTAGCAAGCGCTTCGTCTACCTGCGCAAGTGATTCTGTCTCTACCTCGATTTTCATCGTATGCGGAATTTTGCTGCGTGCAGCTTCAACCGCAGCACGAATGCCGCCGGAGCCCTTAATATGATTGTCCTTAATCATAACCGCATCATACAGTCCAAATCGGTGATTAGCTCCTCCGCCGACACGAACCGCATACTTCTCCAGCTTGCGGTGACCAGGCGTTGTTTTGCGCGTATCCACCAGACGGACGGGCAAGCCCTCAATCGCCTCAACAAAAGCCCGGGTTTTTGTAGCAATGCCAGAGAGCCTCTGCATTAAATTAAGCGCAAGGCGCTCGCCAGTAAGCAGACTATGCGTACTGCCCTCTACAGTGGCTAGCACTGTACCTTTGTCCACATATTGGCCGTCCTGTACCTTGGCCTCAAATACAAGCAAAGGATCAACAACCTCAAACACAAGCTGAGCGATAGGCAGTCCGGCTATAATGCCGTTTTCCTTCACATGGATGACAGCCTTTGAGCGTGAAGCTCTCGGGATTGTCGTCTCCGTCGTTATATCTCCACTGCCTATATCCTCTGCCAGCCAGCTCTGGATTAGGTCACGCACCTGCGCATCATATCCACCTGTGGTCCACTCAAACATCTTCTATTCGCTCCTCCGTCAGTCCATATAGACGGTGCATCACCGTATGCTTTCTCCAATTCGCATCGTCACGTGCCGGGAAATCCTCTCGATAATGCGCGCCGCGGCTTTCCTCGCGCGAGAGCGCCGATTCTGCAGTAAGCAGCGCACAGGTAAGTAAATTTGCAAACTCATATTCTTCACGCTCTGTCAAAATCGATTGGAATATCGGCAGCTGCCGCTTTAATTCCTCAAGTCCCTTTTCAAGTCCCTTCGCATCACGACGCAGACCCGCGTATCTCACCATAATTTTTTGCAGCTTAAGCCGTCTTTCGACAACTGCTTGAATCGGAGTGCTGCTTCGCTCTGTTTCATTATTGGAAACAGGACGCGTCGTAATCGCTGAAAGCTCGTTAATTCGCTTAACGATTCTTCTGCCAAACACGATCGCTTCCGAAAGTGAGTTGCTTGCAAGCCGATTTGCTCCATGCACGCCGGTTGAAGAAACCTCGCCGCAGGCAAACAAACGCTTAATATTGGTTTCGCCGTTTAAGTCGGTTTTGACCCCACCCATCATATAATGCATGGCAGGAGCTACCGGAATCCAATCCGAGGTCAAGTCAAGACCATATTTCAAGCAATATTCATATATCGTTGGAAAACGATGCTTCACCATATCCGGCGATTCATGCGTAATATCAATATAGACGAAGGTGGACTTGGTTTCTTCCATCTCGCTAACGATGGCGCGCGCCACAACGTCTCTCGGCGCGAGCTCAAGCTGCTCGTGGTAACGTTCCATGAACCGCTCTCCCTTTATATTGCGAAGATAAGCGCCTTCACCGCGAACAGCCTCTGAGATTAGAAACCTAGGCGCTCCCGGATAACATAACGAGGTTGGATGGAATTGAATAAACTCTACGTCCTGAATATATGCGCCTGCCCGGTAAGCCATCGCAATGCCATCGCCAGTAGCAACCTCAGGATTTGTGGTATAGCGGTAGAGCTGCCCTGCACCGCCGGAGCTTAGTATAACTGCCTTGCCCCGTATAAATAGTCTTTGTCCGCCTGGCTTCTGCACAATAACACCACAGCATTCACCGTCCTGCGTGACAAGATCAATAACAAAATGATCATCCCATACCTCTATCTTGGGGTTAGCAACCGCATTCTCCGAAAGCGCACGAACGATTTCAAAGCCAGTAGCATCTCCATTAGCATGCAAAATTCGCCGCTGACTATGCGCCCCTTCCTTCGTTAACGCAAATTCTCCATTTTCCAGATCGAATTGCGTACCCATTTGAATCAAGCTGCGGACACCTTTAGGCCCTTCATGAACAAGTACATCAACAGCAGCATCCGAGCATAAACCAGCACCTGCCACTAGCGTATCCTGTCTATGATAAACTGGAGAATCCTCATCAGAAATAACCGCGGCGATTCCGCCTTGAGCGTAACGGGTATTGCTATCCATAAGTGATTTCTTAGTAATCATAAGCACAGAATTATGCTCACTTGCCCGTATAGCGGTAAAAAGACCGGCAATGCCGGCCCCGATAACTATGACATCTTTTTCAATCACCGGCAGCTCACTCAGCTGCACATCAACTAAATATCTAGGGATCATTAGGGCTCCTCCAAGCGTAGACGGCAAAAAGCCGACCATTGGCTGCATCGCTTACGTTTCAGAATGAAATATAAGCAGAATGACAAATACAATACACAAACCTTATATTACATACACAGGAGTAGCGCATGCTACTTCACTAGTAGCATGCGCTCTAAGGACAAACGAGCCTGATCCGCAACATGCGGCGGTACATAAATTTGAGGCTGCATCGTTTCTAGACATTTCACGAGCTTCTTCAAGTTATTTACCTTCATGTTGGGACAAACCAAATATTTGGATGCAAAATGAAACGTCTTGCCCGGGCTGTCCAAACGAAGCTGATACCCTGTTCCGTCCTCTGTGCCTACGATAAATTGCTGGCATTCCGATTCTTTGCAATATTTAATGATGGCGGTTGTACTCCCTACAAAATCACCAAGCGCAACGACCTCCGGACGGCATTCTGGATGAACAACAAATTGCGCGTCTGGATACTTGACTCTCATCTCTTCAACGTCTTTAACCGTCAGCATATCATGAGTGTTGCAGTAGCCTTCCCAGATGATCATCTTCTTATCGGTATGCTGCTGCACATAGTGACCGAGGTTTTTGTCTGGAACCCAGATCACCTCGTCACCCTCTACGGAGTTCACTACCTTGACTGCATTCGCTGAAGTACATACGATGTCGGTCTCGGCTTTAATATCAGCAGAGGAGTTGATGTACGTGACGACTTTTGCGTTCGGATGCTTTGCTTTCAGCTGACGCAGTCCGTCAACGTTCACCATGTCTGCCATCGGACAGCCGGCACGCTCATCGGGAATGATAACCGTCTTGTTTGGTGCCAAAATTTTAGCGCTCTCACCCATGAAATGAACGCCGCAGAAAACGATGACATCAGCATCGGTTTGAGCAGCCTTCTGAGCAAGCAAAAAGGAATCTCCACGGAAATCCGCTACCTCTTGAATCTCATCACGTTGATAATAATGTGCCAAAATAATAGCGTTCCGTTCTTTCTTCAACTGTAACAACCGTTCACGCAGCTCACGATTTTGCTCAGCCTTGCGTTCCAGTGCCAGTGCTTCCACAGTAGATCCTCTCCTCTTATGAAGGATGGGGTAATACCCATTCCATTTTGCAGCAAGCTCGACTATGTGAATTGATGCACAAACTCAAAAAGCCGCTTACCTATAGTTTAAACCAACAGGGATAAATTCAATTGATTAAGTTTTAATTTACACGCGGCAGATGCTACTGTCAATGTATTAAAGGCCTTTTTCTCCCAGCAATTAAAAATTAATTATTTTGGACCCACTCTCACACCATTAAACACCATTAATCCCCCTGCACACGCCCTCAAGGTGAAACGGCTGTCGCCGTCCTTTGGCGGCGCTTGCGCGTTTCATTCCAGAAATATAGGCGGAGTAAAAGTGTGAAACTTATACTTTCTTATATTTTAAAACAAAACAGGGCCCCTTTCGCAACCAGAAAGAAACCCTCTTCATTTATAAATATGTTAACGTTTCGCCGGATCGTAAGACTGACCAAGTGCCGACGGAGCACTTGAACGACCGACAGCACCTGCTAATACAATTAGCGTTAGTACATACGGCAGCATGTAGAAAAATTCGACCGGAATTTGCTTTGAAAAATCAAATAGCTGCGCAAAGCTTCTAAGCGCTTGAGCCAGTCCAAAGAACATGGCCGCGCCAACAACGCCTAGTGGATTCCATTTTCCGAATATTAACGCCGCAAGCGCAATAAACCCTTGCCCGGAGATCGTATTGTGAGCGAAGCTGCTCGTCGTCGTCAGCGTAATGGTCGCACCGCCAAGACCTGCGAGCGCACCGCTGAGCAATACGCCGATATAACGATATTTTGCAACACTAATCCCAACCGTGTCTGCCGAGCTGGGATGCTCGCCCACCGCGCGAAGACGCAAGCCAAAGGGGGTACGGAATAAAACAAAATAGCTGATCACTGCAATCGCGAGTACGATATACGTCGTTGGATAGGCAGTGAAAACCGCTTTACCGAGCAATGGAATATCCGATAAGTAAGGTATCTTCCATTTGTGAAACACATTTGCAAGCTGCGGAGTTTGTCCTGAGCCGTGATATAAGCTCTTCGTTAAGTATAACGACAAGCCGAGCGAGAAAATATTAATAACAACACCAACAACCGTCTGATTCGCTCGGAAGGTAATTGTGGAGATGGCATGCAGAAGCGATACGAGTACACCGTAAATAGCCGCTGCCAAAAAACCGATCCACGGCGAAGCATTGCCAAGACCGGCCTCAATCGCATACTCCGTTCCAACTGCTGCGGCGAAGGCTCCGGATACCATCAAGCCCTCGAGCCCAATGTTCACGACACCTGAACGCTCAGAGTACATGCCTCCAAGTGCTGCAAAGATAAGCGCGGTGGAGAATACGAGCGTTGTATTTATAAGCTGCCCTATGACATCTAGTACATTCATTTTACACCGCCTCTTTCCGCTTGCTTGCCCGTTTATTTAGAAAAGGCTTTAAGAACCACTTCACCAATCCATGCGAAGCAACGAAGAAGATGACGGCGCCAATCACGATGCGCACGACCTCAGGAGGAACGCCTGCCCCAAAGCTCATTCCAGCCGAACCGTAGCTCAAGCCTCCGAACAGGATAGCTCCGAGCAACACGCCAATTGGCGTGTTGCCTCCAAGCAGCGCTACAGCAATACCATCAAAGCCGTAGCCCGGTGAAGCAGCCATAATCGTCTGATTCCCGAATACGCCCAGCACCTCAAATACACCGCCTAGACCGGCGAATACACCGCTTATAAACATCGATTTGACCATCGTGGCATTTACATTCATCCCTGCATACAAAGCGGCATCTGGATTATACCCAACCGCGCGCAGCTCGTAGCCTTGTTTTGTTCTCCATAGCACAATATAGAACAGCACAATACAAACGAGCGCTATAATCGTACCCCAGTGCATACGCGCATTGTCTGTCAGCTTAATCAGCCAGTCGATTTTCACCATCGCTGTATCGGCAATAGGCATCGACTTTTGCTGTCCCTTCTGAATAAGGAACTTGGCTACAATAAAGTTGGCCAAAAACAACGCAATCCAGTTCAACATAATAGAGGAAATAACTTCATTCACACCGCGCTTCGCTTTCAAATAACCGGCAATCCCAGCCCATATGCCGCCAAATACAGCACCTGTAATAATAGCAAGCGGCGCGTGGATATACCAAGGAAGATCCAGCAGCACACCTATGATCGTCGCACCAGTCATCCCCATTACGAATTGTCCCTCTACACCGATATTGAATAATCCGGTACGGAAAGCAAAAGAAACCGCCAATCCAGTGAAAATCAAAGGGGTAATGGCTCGAATAGCCTCCCCGATGTTATAAGGAGAACTAAACAGCCTATCCAGCAAAGACGTATACGCCAAAATTGGATTATAGCCTCCTGCGAGCATAGCAATCGCACCTACGAGCAGGCCAAGAATTATGGCTACACAAGGAATTAGGATAGACGATTTATTGAATATCCTTTTTAAATTTTCCATATCCGCTATCCCCTCTTCCTTGATGCAGCTGCTGCAGACCTGTCGCCAGCCATCATGAGACCAAGCTGCTGGTCATCCCTATGCTCAGCATCCACCTCACCCATCAGCTTGCCTTCATACATGACAGCAATTCGATCAGACAAGGCATAAAGCTCATCGAGCTCAAAGGACACAAGTAGAACCGCCTTACCTTCGTTTCTGGCTTGTATCAACCTCTTATGTACATATTCAATAGCGCCGATATCTAGCCCCCGCGTCGGTTGAACAGCAATAAGCAAATCAGGGTCCTTATGCAGCTCACGTGCAATAATCGCTTTTTGCTGATTACCGCCCGACAATGCGCGTGCATGCGTATGAATGCCTGACGATCGGACATCAAATTCATTGACTAGCTTGTCAGCCAGATTATCCATTGCGCTATAGTCAATAAACAGCGACCGTCCAAACTCCGGTTCAAAATAAGTATTCAAAATCATATTCTCGCTCACTGAAAAATCGAGCACCAAGCCATGCTTATGCCGATCCTCCGGAATATGGCCCACACCAGCGACTGATATTTGCCTTGGCGATTGGTTCGTTATATCTCGGCTATTCAGCTTAACATTGCCGCTATCAACCTTGCGCATCCCCGTGATCGCATATACGAGCTCACTTTGTCCGTTGCCGTCAACACCAGCTATGCCGACGATCTCTCCGGCTCGAATGTTAAAATCAATACCGTTTAATGCATTTCTTCCTTGCCCACCCTTCATCTGCAGAGCATTAACAGACAAAATAACATCACCAAGCTCACGCTTTGTCTTAGTTGCTTCGAAATTCACATCTCTGCCTACCATAAGCTCGGCCAATTGTTTTTCATTCGTTTCATCAGTGGCGACTGTCTTAATGACTTTGCCACGCCGAATAACGGTTACGGAATCTGCAAGCGCCATAACTTCTTTCAATTTATGCGTAATAATAATAATCGACTTGCCTTCCGCCGCCAGACTACGAATAATCTCAATAAGCTCTTCGATTTCCTGTACCGTCAAAACAGCTGTTGGCTCATCAAAAATAACGATCTCCGCGCCGCGATACAACGTCTTCAAAATCTCCACACGCTGCTGGGTACCTACCGTTATATCTTTAACCCGCGACTGCGGATCTACTTTCAGACCATAGCGTTCGGATATTTCCCTAACCTTCTCGTTTGCGAGCTTATAATCGATTTGCATGCCTTTAATGGGCTCATTGCCAAGCACAATATTTTCGGTTACCGTAAATGGCTGCACCAGCTTAAAGTGCTGATGCACCATTCCAATGCCTAAATCGATAGCCTTCGACGCGCCTTCGATGACGGTTTGCTCGCCATTAATCCATATCTCGCCCTCATCAGGCTGATATAAACCGAACAATATGTTCATGAGCGTCGACTTCCCTGCCCCATTCTCACCAAGCAGCGCATGAATTTCGCCTTTCTTCAATTCTAAATCGATCGAATCATTGGCTACCAATCCAGGAAACCGCTTTGTAATCCCCTTTAAATGCACAGCCGTCAGGCTCCGGTCCATGCCACATCACCTCCCCGTTTTTTACGCTACGAGTATATGAAACACCAACTTGGTTACCAATGGATGCAGAAAACTATGCAGTAGGCACCTTAATTTCGCCGCTAATAATTTTTTCTTTGTATTTGGCTACTTCTGCAAGTACATCTTCCGGAAGGTTTTTAGTCGTTTCAGGCAATCCTACTGCATCATCCTTCAAGCCGAGCTTTTGTATTTTGCCGCCAGCAAACGTACCAGCAATGACATCTTTAGATATTTTATGAACGGCCGCCTCTACGCCCTTCATCATCGAAGTAAGCGTCACCTCATCACCATACTCGAGCGACTGATCTTTATCTACGCCAATAACCCAAACGTCATCGCCTGCAGATTTGCGGGCTATCGCTTCATTGAATACACCGTTGCCCGTTGCACCTGCAGCGTGAAAAATAATATCGACACCAGCATCATACATCGTTGCTGCAGACAATTTACCAAGATCAGGCTTGCCGAAATCACCCGCATAGTCAATCTTTACTGTTGCATCTGGTTTAACCGCCGCTACACCAGCTTTAAAGCCAACCTCGAAATTTTTGATAACGGGAATTTCCATTCCGCCTACAAAGCCAATTTTGTTTGTTTTGGTCATCAGGCCAGCAACGACACCAACCAAGAATGAACCTTCATTCTCAGCGAATACAATCGAAGCAACATTCGGGACCTCAATAACGCTGTCTATAACAGCTAGCTTAGCATTCGGGTTCTCAGCAGCCACTTTAGCAAGTGCGTCATTGAACAAGAAACCAATACCCCAAGTAAGATCGTAGCCCTCTTTAACGAAGCTGTTCAGGTTCGGCTCCAAATCTGCCTCGCCTTTGCTTTCCAAGAACTTCGTGTCTGCACTTGTCTCAGCTGTTACTCTTTGCAGAGCTTCCCAAGCGCTTTCGTTAAAAGATTTATCATGTACGCCGCCAACGTCAGTAACCATTCCAATTTTAATGCCTTTACCCGTTTCATCAGATACTACTTTCGTACCACCGTTTGTAGCTGAACCACCCTCATTATTTTTCTTCGCTCCGCAAGCTGACAACACCAGCGTCAATGCAATCATCATAACGAGCATAAAGCTAAATGTTTTTTTCATGTGTTCATTCTCCCTTGCTCCATTTTAGCGAAAGATGTACAGCCCCTCTCGTCTTCTTATTCTTCCTATTTCTAGCCGCGATTATTTCATTATCGTTACATGAAATTAAACACGAACGATTGATATATGACATATGTATTGTTACTGACAAAAAAAATAGGCCGTCCCACTACTCATAACAAGTAGCAGGACGACCTATTAGCCGTTAAAAGAAAATCTATTCGTTCTTATCCGGATCTTCGGAATCTTGGCGTTTCTCAAGACTAGGCGCTTTAATTTCATCCTGTTCCCGAGTTTGTATGCGAACCTTAACATCTCCAATAGTCTCAACTACTGGTTCTGTAGTAGGTTCAACTACAGCTGTGGATTCCTCAGAAGTGGTTGGTCCGCCTTCTAAAGTGCCTGTTTCAACCAACCGTTTGATTTGCTCCATTTCAAGCGTTTCCTCATTAAGCAGCGTTTGAGCAATCAAATGCATTTCCTTGCTCTTCTCTGTCAATAGGTTCTTCGCTCGTTCGTAGCAATCATTCGTGATGGCTTGCATTTCTTGATCGATCTCATAAGCAATCGCATCAGAGTAATTTTGTTCGTGACCGATATCACGACCAAGGAATACCTGGCTTTGCGAGCTGCTGCCAAACTGCATTGGTCCAAGCTTGTCGCTCATACCATATTCCATAATCATAGCGCGCACGATGCTCGTTGCTTGTTTAAAGTCACTGTATGCGCCTGTGCCGATTTCGCCGATAAACAGCTCTTCCGCTACACGCCCAGCAAGCAAGCCTGTAATTTTATCAAGAAGTTCCGGCTTGGTTACAAGCATACGGTCTTCCTTCGGAAGCATAATGACGTATCCGCCAGCACGACCACGAGGAATAATTGTTACCTTGTGCACCATATCAGCATGCTCAAGGAAGAATCCTGCAATCGTATGCCCTGCTTCATGATAGGCAACAATCCGCTTCTCACGATCACTAACGACACGGCTCTTCTTCTCCGTACCGACAATAATACGATCAATCGCATCATCAACCTCAACCATAGCGATATCCTTTTTATTGCGGCGAGCTGCAAGAAGCGCTGCTTCATTAAGTAAATTTTCTAGATCAGCACCACTGAAACCAGTAGTGCGTCTAGCGATCACTTCAAGCTTAACATCCTTAGCCAGCGGCTTATTGCGTGCATGCACTTTAAGCACAGCTTCACGGCCTTTCACATCTGGACGGTCAACCGTAATTTGACGGTCAAAGCGGCCTGGACGCAGTAATGCCGGATCGAGAATATCTGGACGGTTCGTTGCAGCAATAATGATAATACCTTCGTTAGCGCCAAAGCCATCCATTTCAACGAGCAATTGGTTGAGTGTTTGCTCACGCTCATCGTGCCCGCCGCCAAGACCGGCGCCGCGCTGACGACCTACCGCATCAATCTCATCGATAAAAATAATACATGGTGCATTTTTCTTAGCATTCTCAAACAAATCACGCACACGGGATGCGCCGACACCGACAAACATCTCTACGAAATCAGAGCCTGAAATACTAAAGAATGGTACGCCTGCCTCACCTGCTACTGCACGGGCTAGCAAGGTTTTACCTGTACCTGGAGGACCAACAAGCAATACGCCCTTCGGTATGCGTGCGCCTACCAGGTTGAATTTGCGCGGATCCTTCAAGAAGTCAACGACCTCAATGAGCTCTTGCTTCTCCTCGTCTGCTCCAGCGACATCTTCAAATGTAATACGTTTTTTCTCATTATCATAAAGCCGCGCTTTGCTCTTGCCAAAGTTCATCACTTTGCCGCCGCCGCCCTGAGCTTGATTCATCAAGAAGAAGAACAAGACAAAAATAATAATGAACGGAATAATGGAAGTCAGGAATGTTAGCCAAATGCTTGGCTGCTTCATTTCCTGATTCTCTAAGGCGAATCCATACTGCTTCGACCATTCTTGAATCTTAGCCTCAGCGCTGACGCCGGTCCTCGATACGAA
The DNA here is from genome assembly GCF_038630985.1 of Paenibacillus sp. FSL H8-0548. NCBI lineage: Bacteria > Bacillati > Bacillota > Bacilli > Caryophanales > Paenibacillaceae > Paenibacillus > Paenibacillus sp. FSL H8-0548. The sequence goes on along the minus strand of NZ_CP152049.1, from coordinate 66,368 downwards.
TTGATCATTTTCTGCGTCTGCAGGCTTCACTTTATATTTACCGGAAACAAAATAAGATTGGTTCTCATACCTAACACTTAACTCTTTAACATTTCCCGATTCAATAGCTGTAACGAGCTCGTCGTAACGCAATCCCACGGTTGTGTTGTTTTGGCTGCTGATAAATTGAAAAATCCCAACGGTCACCAAAAATATAATTAAATAAAAACCAGTATTACGGATGATCCGATTCATCCCCAACCTCCTCTCAGGCACTTAAAATATTTTACCATAGCATGACTTTCCATAACAATAGAGGTATACGGAGAAGGGCATGTACGGGTGAATCGCTATTATTTTTCATACACTTGCGGTTTCAAAATACCAACATAAGGAAGGTTGCGATATTTTTCCGCAAAATCTAATCCATAGCCTACAATAAACTCGTCCGGTAGTGTAAAGCCCTTATAATCAGCCTCAAGCTCAACCGTACGGCGAGCCGGCTTATCAAATAGGGTAACCACTGTAACAGACTTGGAATTACGACGCTCTAAAACATCGATTAAATAGCTGAGTGTCAAGCCGCTGTCAATAATATCCTCAACAATCAGAACCTCGCGACCCTCAACGGAAACATCAAGATCTTTGATGATTTTAACGACGCCTGATGACTTCGTGGACTGACCATAGCTGGATACAGCCATAAAATCAAGCTCAAGCGGCACCGTTATTTCCTTCACAAGGTCTGCCATAAAAATAAAAGCACCCTTTAGAACGCAAATAACGAGCGGATTGCGTCCGCTAAAATCCACACTCAGCTTTGCACCGAGCTCCTTGACCTTCTCACTAATCTGCTGTGCATCGTACAATACTTCTTTAATATCGTTTTGCAAAGTGAAAATCCCCCTACGCCTTAACTATGTTTATGAGTGTACCAGTGCTTCTTATTCGTTTTCTGCCCGTATGAACAACACGTCTTTTGTATGTAATTCCGTAAGCGCAAAATTGGATCTGCGAATACCTGGAATCCACAGCAATCTCCCTGTTGCATCGAATAGTAATGGATATAGCTCTCGCTTTAGCGGGGCGATTTTCTCATCAACGAACATATCTTGCACTTTTTTCGAACCATTTAATCCTAAAACATGAATTCTGTCGCCCGGCCGTCGATTTCGAACGATGAGCGGATATGATAACTTTGAAACATCGAAGCAGGCTTCATATCGCGAAGCAGGCTTACGGCTATCTTGTGAGGCTAAATAGTCGAATTGGAACGACCATCCGCTTTGCTCCACGGTTAGGCTAGCAGTATCCAGGCCCGCCTCGAGCGCATAGTCACTCATATCGTGTATCGTAGGGTGCGATATTCGAAGCCACCGCATCAAACCGTATTCACGAGCACAGAGGATTCCAGCACCAGCATCCATTCGCCATGTTGCAGGCGCTTGAGTAGAAGCAGCCAGTCGCATCGTCTCAATCTGTTCGAAGGATATGTTTTCCGTCTCCTTAGATAGATAACTTAATATTAGTTTAATCAATCTCCTTTGTAAAGCGACGTGGAGACCGAGCAAATCGACACAGCTAATCTCGCATTCATCGGGGGATAATTTAACGAGCTGTGCGAATAACGCTTCGGTTTGCTTCTCCATCCACTCGTCCTCCGCCCCCGCAACCTCAGCAAGCCGCTGAAGCGATTGAGACAATTGCGGATTATGGCGGGATAAATACGGTAAAATATCTAGCCGAATAATATTTCGGAAATAATAGCGTTCATTGTTACTGCTATCCGTGCAGTAAGGGATCTGATGCTCTTGGCAGTAACGCAGAAGGTCTGACTTGTTCATACGAAGCAGCGGTCTAATAAGTTCCACGTTTTTTTCTCTTCTTTTACTAAGAATTCCGGCGAGGCCAGTTAATCCGGTTCCACGGATCACACGCATCAGAACCGTCTCTGCTTGATCGTCCGCATGATGGGCGAGAGCAATTTTTGAAGCCCCGTGCTTTGCAGCAACATCATGCAAAAAAGCGTACCGTCTCACGCGGGACGCAGCCTGCCCCTTCATGCGCGTCTCCTCTATATAAGACGGCATATCAAGACAAGTAGTCTCACATATCACTCCGAGCTGCTTCGCAAAGGCTTGTACGACGAGCAGCTCATGCGCAGACTCCTCTATTCGAAAGCCGTGGTTCGCATGAGCCGCTATAATAGATAGACCGCTTTCCTTAGCAATTACAGAGAGCATATGCAGCAGAGCCATGGAATCAGGTCCGCCGGAAACCGCCACAACAATACGATCTCCACTGGACCACAGTCCGCGCTCCGCTGCCATTTTCTCTAACTCATTCGGCAGATTCATATGTATTTCCTCACCTTCATTTACTGCCGCTAGCTGCTGCTACAGCACATTGCGGAGCAGCCAGTAAACGGATGTTCCAAGCAGCACTGCAGTTCCAGCAGCAAGTCCCTTGAGCCACCCTGGCGTTTTAGAGTGTCTTCGTGTATCTCTTCTATGCATCAATATGCGCCATGCCGCTGAAGCCTCTCCAGCGTCTGCATAATGGCCCGCAAACACCTTGCGAAGCCAGCCAGCAATCGGTTTTAACGCCTGACTCGATTCCGCAATTTGAATAAGCTCCCCTGCAGAACGATTTTGCGGCAGCAGCTCTACCGTCAATGCATGAAGCCGCTTTGCTTCATGCAGCTGTATGCAAAGCACGCCAAATGAAAATAGATCGTACCTTGGATCAGCAGACCGAGAGCCGCCGTTCCAGTAGCCCCGATCATATATTTCTGTAAATTGGCGAATTCCTTTACCTATCGCGGTCACACCGCCGTAATCGACCAGCTCCACATGACCATAATCTGCGACGAGCACATTCTCCACCTTCAGATCCCCGAATACCCAGCCCGACTGATGAAGCTTTGACAGCTTGCCGAGCAGATTAAGCCCCACGAGCGGAAACCACTCCATACCCTGCTGCCTCAAAAAATCAGACAGCGTTGCCCCGAGCACATAACGCATAATATAAAAAGGATACTCCTTTCCATCAGGCCCGTACAAATCATCCACGTCGAATAGGAAAGAATCATGTCCCTGCTGCTTCTGCTTAGCGATCGACTGCAATACATTAATTTCCGACTGCAGGTCAATAGCATCCAGACCAAGCTTCAAAGCATACCAATTGCGATCGCGCTGTACGAGATATACTTTACCGTTTGCGCCCTCTCCAAGCAACCTCTCTACCCGATAACGCCCTTGCTTCCACTTTCCGGTTACCACCATGCCGCGGCGGAGATCAACCTTAAACGACGTAGCCACTCATCATCCCATCCGTTTCATCTCTGCTCTGTCTACCATAATTGCCTTGGCGATAAAAATCAATCACATGCATAATCGCTGGACCTGTAGGCGTTGTCCCCCCCATTTGCAACCTAGGAAATATCCCGTTCACGCCATTCAAATGATCCGTCCAGCCTAAATCCATAATGCAATCATCTCCATGTCTGGAGCCTGGAAAGTGAAAAACAGAAATTTCACTTTTCCCTTGCCTAGCCTGCAGGCTCAGCATAAGATCGCGTATGGCCTCCTCAACCGCCGCCAGCTTAGGCTTCATGCTCGCGCTTGCATCAATAAGAAGGGCCACCTGAAGACTAGAGCTCTCTCCCAGCTCATCTATCACACGTACGACCTCTCCTCGCTTCTCTGGGGGCAGTGCTTCAATGGAATCATTGCCCAGCACATGCTTTAGCTCCTTCTGTACTGCCAGCTGAATGGTCTGCACCACTGTCTTGCGCGTCATCATCTGCACCGTCTGCGAGAGCTGACGCGTATTCACCATTCTGCTCAGCCCTCCGCCCGCACGTGCGATCTCATCAATTTCCGCCGCACCCAGCTCGCCCACATCGCCATGATCGAGTACACCCACCACATTAACCGAAATGCCGTCCGAATAGGCATGCGCAGCCGCCACCACCGGACTAAGCCCTACATTGGAGCAACCATCCGTAATTAATAATATTTGTTTCATTATGCATTACCCCTCTCAAGCGTTTATGTAACAAACACAGCCTCATAAGCTTAGGCCGCTGCTAAGCCTTTCTATTAGCTTTGCCTTTTTTGAGAGGGTTAAACCGCTAGACTATTAAAAAATTGATATTCGTCCTTATCAAAAACCCGCATCCTTGTTCATTTTTATAAAAATCGTCGTTCTCTATATTATTTATCGGTTCTCTTTCGAAGTTAGATGAACGAGGCTTGGAGCACAGATTCACCCCCTGCTTATTTGGTTATAAATGATTAGCAGCTCCGTTTGCCTGCTCACCAGCACAAAAAGCCCCTTGCCTGCCAGCTTCTAAACAGCTTTTAGACCAAAGGGCTTCACCATGCCAAGGTGAAACGGCTGTCGCCGTCCTTATGGCGGTGGCGCGTTTCATTCCCAGAAATATAGAGAGAGAGTATGACGAAATGATATGCTTTCCTATATTTGAACAGAATTGTAACTAGCTCACTATTTTAGCATCGCCCTCCCAGCGCTCTATTCATTTTTTTATCCTTAGCTCACCGTCCTTGGCCGGTCCATACGCGTCACACCAGGAAAGCGGAAGGACGCCCATTCCGGCAAATGTTTATCAATGCGCGCAACAAGCACCGTCATATCGTCAATGATTTCTCCATTATGATGACGCACCACCTTCTCAAGCAGCGCATCCGCCATTTCCTGCGGATCCTCCGTCTCCAGCTCGCTAATGATCCGTTTCATCCAAAGCTCCTTATTAACGGCGAGCCCTGGCGCATCATAAATACCGTCACTCATCATAACGAGCGTATCCCCCGACTGCATCTGCATAGATACAAAATCAACATCAATATCCTGAATGATTCCAATTGGCAAATTGTTTGCTGTTATAGGAATAACCTCATTTCCTCTTTTAATAAAACTCGGGGTAGAGCCTATCTTCATGAACGTCGTCTGCGCCGTATACAAATCAACGATCGCCAGATCAACGGTAGCGAATACTTCATCGGATGATCGCAATAGGAGCACGGAGTTGACTGATTTCACCGCTAGTCGCTCGTCCATCCCAGACTGCAGCAGCTGCTGCAAAATTGATAATGCCGCACTGCTTTCCTGACGAGCCCGTTCGCCATTGCCCATACCGTCACTAATAGCTACTGCGAATTTACCATTGCCCAGCTCAATCATGCTAAAGCTGTCTCCCGAGAGCAAATCCCCCCCCTTGGCTGCTCCGGCAATGCCAGTCTCGATCTCATATTGTTTAGCTGAGCCAAAGGACACAAGCGTCGGCTCTCCGCTCCTTCCTGGCAGGCGCTCTGATTTAACTGCGATATGCTCTCCCAAAATATCACTCAGCAGCGGTGCAATAATTTTGCGGCACTCATCATATCCCTGGCCGAAGGCATGATACACTTCAATATCTACATTTCCCTCCTCCAAATTCACAATATCTATACCTTGAACAGATAATCCTAGTCCCTCCACCGCCTCTCTTATTTGCTCCTCTTGCAAATGCAGCGTCTGGCCTTCCCGTTTAATCTCCTTAGCCAAGTCCTCCATCACCTGCGATACACCCTGCAATTGCTCTGCAACAAGTCCGCGAGAGTCGAATATTTGCTTCTTCCAATGCATATTATTTTGATATAGCTCGTATTGCTGTGACATCTCACCCAGCACCTGCGCAGATTTAACACAATGCGTCGACCAAGCACGGGGAATTTCCTTTGCTGATGGTACACGATCCTCCTCCACAGACGACATCATATCGGTCATCATTTTGTACGTATGAAAAAATTTATCCTCCCAGCACACATTTTGGCGGTGACAGCTTGCGCAGCTGCGCTCGGCAACTGCATTCATGAAATGACTAATCTCCTCCTCCTTATTAAGCTTGGTTGCGTTATTGTTAAGCTGGCCAAAGCTGCGCGACAGCTGGCGGAACACCTCTGAATATTGCGACACGCGATCTGCTGTGACCTCGCGTACACGCTTCGCATACTCATGCTGCGATTTGGCGTGCTCATTCGTGCCTGGCACGTACCGCGATATCGTTCGGATCATGCTGCGCGGCGTCAGCATAAGCATGATCGCTGCTGCCACTGATTCCCAGGTTGAGCTCATAACATCCGCCTGGTTTCCTACATATATGGATAAAATCGATGTTCCAAGCAACATTCCAAATGCCGCTGCCATTTTGCCGCCTTCACGCAGCAGGCCAGCCAGCAAGCCCGCAAATGCGAGTAAGCTCATTTGTACGACTGCACCAAAATCAGCCAAGCTTAGAACGAGTCCTGCAACAACACCGACCGAAGCGCCAAGCGGTGCACCGCCAGCGAGTGCAAATAGCAGCAGCATATATCGAGACATGACATGCTCTGCGGACATGCCATAGAACACCCACCCCACCGCACCCGTCATGACAGAAGCAAGCAAAATCATTAAACAAATGATTTCTTCGTTTTTGAGTGTCGCCGATTTTTTCGTCATGGTAAGCACCGGTATCGCTTGTATGAAGACAAGCGTAAGGACAAACCCGAGCGCAGCCTCTACAACTACGAGCATAAAATTGTACCAGCTGAGCGCATCTCCAATGAATACGCTGAACATCTGCACTAATAACGTTGAAGCAAATACGAGAATCGGTGCCGATGACAGCTCCGCTCGTTCATAAGCTTCGAGTCCCTTCACGAATAGAAACAATATCGCTATCTCCATGGCGATCCACATTGGTGCAGGATCAGCGGCCAGCCAGCTGCCAGCAACCAACGATACAGCGACCCAAAGATAAATATCCCTTCTCATAAAATAAATGACGGCGAAATAGGCAATAGCGAACGGCATAAGCGATTCAAGGATCACAGCTCTACCTAGAAGAAAGGCTACGCTTACAAGGAGGAAGGTCCATTTTTTTGCTAAAATGATCTGAATGAAACGACGCGACGCGATAAAGTCCCGGCCTTTCTGTACAAACGCCCTAGCCAAACCTGTCCGTTTCATACCGGGAAGCACAACTACGTTTTCCTTTTCCATGATCAGACACCACCATTCCGATTGTAATGTGTTTTTCATTATAGGAGGTTGTCCGTATAAAGTTTGTCAGTTAACGTAATTCATTTGTAAATTTTTTCCGACAAAAAGAATTGACACTGCGCTCATTGTCAGCACCGTGTCAAAGTTATGCCCCGTAAAGGATTGACCGCTCTTAGCATGAGCAGAATCCAAAACTCCGACAACAAAATATGTGCTCTATTTTTTCCATACGATGGCGAATGGACGTTATAACCTGTCGGGATTAACAGAGGATGAGAGAAAAGTATTTTTTCGGACCGTTTCTGCCTGCACCCATACGACATTGACCGTGCCCTTCCATCCGCCGTCCTTTCATTCATCAGCATTTCGTAGGCTTAGCGTCCTTCTTCGACAGCAGGCGGTAGGTCAGAGTGTCAGGTTAGCGTCGCAAGAAATGCAAAAAAGGAGCAGAACCGGGTAGGTTCTGCTCCTTATATAAGGTTATGACGATTCAGCTTATACTCGCTTGGCACCGCGTCCGCCGCGTTTGCCCTCCGTATTCTTCTTCAAAGAGGAGATGCGCTCTTCGCTGTCTTTCAGGAAACGTGACACTTTATCCTCGAATGACGGTTTACCGTATGCCGGTCTGCCAGCCGATTGCTTGTTGAAGGGACGTCCGCCACCACCACCGCCACCACCGCGGTTGAAACGTTCGCCACCACCACCACTACCGCCGCCAGTGCTTCCACCGCTGCCTCCGCTATGACGCTCGCGTTGTTGTGGCGCTGGTTGGCCCTCTGGCCGGTCAATGGCTTGCTTAATGGAAAGTCCGATCTTTCCGTCTTTGTCCACGTTGATCACTTTAACTTTCACGACATCGTCGATTTTCAGGTGATCCTTCACGTCTTTGACGTAATTATCAGCAATTTCCGAAATGTGAACAAGACCCGTGACACCTCCCGACAAGTCGACAAATGCCCCAAAATGCGTAATGCCTGTCACTTTTCCTTCTAACTTAGCGCCCACTTCAATTGCCATAAAATAAAATGTTCCTCCCTAAAAGTTATGCGAAGCAAAACTGAATTCATAAGCATATGCTAAAAGTTTTGCGAAAACGCTATTAACGTGATTATAACCGAACCGTTCAAGTCAGGTCAACAGACGTTCACCCGATTTCGCGCCCTATTTTAGTCACTAAAAATTTGTTGCTCGCCGTTCTTTACCATCCCTTGCTCTTTTGTTGCTAGCTGTTCGATATATTCTGGGTCGTTTAATCGTTCAATTTGACGTTTAAGCTCAGCAGTCTCCTTGGCTGAAACATCTAGCTTTTCTTGAATCAAAGCCAGCTTATCGCCCGTGATGTTTTTCTGTTGCATTTGGCCAAAAAGCGTATACCCCGCCCAACCCATAAATAGCACGATGAACATCATCCACAGTTTGAACCGGCGTTTTGTGCCCGCATTCCCCGAAGTTTTATTTATAGCTGCTGCTGCCATTAGCGGTGTTACCTCCTAAACCATTTACTCCAAAAGCGAGCAATTATTAGTCCAAATCTTTGTATTTTGCCCGTTATTTGCCATTTGGTTATGTAAGACGACAGCCAGCGCCACAAAGGCCGTACAGCAGGTCGCACCATCCAAACAAATAACTTCCAAAATGGACGAACCAATTGTAACACAATTTTCAAGACGAAAATAGTGAACGCAGACCCAAATGCAAAGATGAGCATGACTAGCTTATAGAGCAGCAATATCGGCTTTATCACTAAAATTTCCACACATTTCAACAAAATCAAAATGAGCTTCCGCACCGCTCCTATGATCCATTTTACGATGACAATGACCACTCTGCTTAAAACAAAATAATAGATTACGATACCGATAGCTAGTCCGATAAAAACGTACGCCCGCACCTCGCCATTATTGCTAGCGTACAGCACCCGAAAGACGACTAGTGCCGCCGCCATCCAATAGATAACGTCAAGCACCGGCAGCCACCAGCGCGGGAACTTGAGCTCATTCGATACGACGCGATAGCCGTCGAATACGATTCCCATGCCAAGTCCGGATAACAGCATGGCTGCCATCGTCAACCATTGCATACTAAGCGTCACTTAAACAGCTTCCCAAACAACCCTTTTGATTTTGCAGAGGTATTGCTCCCATCCATATAGGCGAGCGAATGGACGAGCCCCTCGATAGATACCAAACCTTGTTCGAGGCTAAGATGCTTCATATGCAAATTTTGGCCCTTAACCGCCAAGTAGCCAAGCTCTGTCTCCAGTAAAAACTCCTCGCTGTCGAAGCTCTCTACGTTCACTACGCCGGTAAGCTCCAGCAGCTTGCGATTCAGCATTTTCACTTCTTGATGCTTCTGCCCCTTGCCCTGGTCAACCATAGACTCGTCCTCCGCTTCATTAGCATGTCTAGGCGTAGCGGCCACCGCCACCCTATGGCGGCGCAGCATACGTTTCGCGTTCAAATATAAGAAGGCATAAGCACGAGGCTTAATCTTCTTATAGGTTAAGACTAGCTTATGGGGCATAGCGGAGAATTAGAACCTACTTCTTTCACTTCCAGACACAAAAAAAAGACTGCCTACAAGTATGATCCTTGTAGACAGCCCTGTTGTTATTGCTGTTGTTCCCAGTCGAGCGTGTTCTCGCGCTGGCGTTGTTCTTCTTTCACCAAGGTATACAGCTCTCCGGCTTCATCCTTACGGGTCGTCTCCGCAATTCGCTCAACGCGTACGGTTACGATTTTTTGACCGTATTGGATTTGGAGCTCATCACCGACCTTTACGGCGCTGCTTGCTTTCGCTTCGCGGCCGTTGATCCATACGCGCCCTTGCTCGGATACATCCTTCGCAACGGTACGGCGTTTGATCAGTCGTGATACCTTAAGAAATTTATCTAATCTCATAGATTATTGGATAGCTTCTTTCAACTTGTTGCCTGCTTTGAATGCAGGAACTTTTGCTTCCGAAATTTCGATTGGAGCGCCTGTTTGCGGGTTGCGTCCAGTGCGTCCAGCACGTTTACGAGTTTCGAAAGTACCGAAGCCGATCAATTGTACTTTATCTCCACCAGCAAGTGCATCTGTTACTTCGCCCAAGAAGCCGTTAAGTACTGCTTCTACGTCACGTTTAGTCAAACCGCTTTTTTCTGCAATGTTGTTGATTAGATCTGTTTTGTTCATTATAAAATCCTCCTATGTCTTTACCATTATTTTTTGTGGTCGACGCTTGCGGCGCCGCCTTGACTCTAAGTACTTACTCTCACGAAGAATACTTATTCTGCCTTCTAGCAAATAAATCCTGCCGCTACTTCGAAATAATTTTGCGTTTGGTGCAGAAATAAGGCGATTCATGACGAAACAGCCCTGATTATTGACGTTTAGCCTCTTCCCACCAACGATCCATTTCTGTTAAATCAGTTTGGTCAAATTGCTTGCCGCTTATACGAAGCTGTTCCTCAATATACGCGAATCTACTGCGGAATTTTTTGTTCGTACGCGAAAGCGCCTCCTCAGGATCGGCATGGATGAAGCGAGAGGCATTGACGACCGCAAACAGTAAATCCCCAAGCTCCGCGGCTTGCTCCTCTGCAGATTGTGACGCTACCGCTTCACGCAGCTCTGCAAGCTCCTCCTCGATCTTATCCAGCACTGGGCCAAGCTCATCCCAGTCAAAGCCTACCTTAGCCGCTTTTTTCTGCAGCTTATAAGCTTTCATAAGTGCTGGCAAATCTGGCGGTATGCCGTCCAGTACCGATTGGCGATTGGCATCGGTCCCTTTCAGCCGCTTCTCCTCTGCCTTCTGCTGCTCCCAGTTGCCTAGCGCCTCTTCCGAATTGCCGGCAGCATCCAGCTCTCCAAATACATGCGGATGGCGGAAAATAAGTTTCTCGTTTAGTGATTGTATCACATCATAAACAGAAAATGCGCCCGTCTCTTCTTCCATCTGGCTATGCAGCATCACTTGGAGGATAACATCCCCAAATTCTTCTTGCATGCCGTCAGGATCATCATTGTCGATCGCCTCTAGCGCCTCATAGAGCTCTTCGATGAAATTTTTGCGAATAGACTGATGCGTCTGCTCACGATCCCACGGACAGCCCTCGGGACTGCGCAATATCGAAACAATCTCATGCAGCCGCTCAAAGGAACGGTTGCGCAGCGCGGCATCATCCGAGCGCGGCACCCAAATCAACGATAGATTGCTATAGCCTGGCGTACGATCAAGCTCGTACAGCGGAACACGTATAATCTGCTGATCAGAAGCAACGCCTAGCGAATGGCCTACAACGACTTCGTAATCATCGGGATAACGCTCCATAAGCGCAAGCTTCACATCAGAGGCTGTGAATGCATCATACACTTGTCCAATCAACGTATGCAACTGCGGCTGTAGGAGCGATGGCTGCAGCTCTGCCGCATCGAGCAGCGCAAAACCCTCAATTGGATCGATGCCAAGACTGACAAAGGCTTGATCAAGGAAGCTTTCTCCGCCGACAATTTGCAGCTCAATGCCCGCTTCCTGGCATTGCTCGCGAAGCAGCTGGACGGTACGTTCAGCCACCATCGGGTGACCCGGCACAGCATAGATTAGCGAGCTGGAGCTTTGGCTTGCGGCCTCAGCTATTAACGTTTCCGCGATCGCTTTGTAGACATCAGGGAAAGAGTCATGCTGCTCATATAGCGTATCGAAGGAAGTGTAGGCAATTCCATTCTCATTGAGCATAGACATCGCAGGATGCTGCGCAGTGCGAACAAACACACGCTCCGCAGCCTGCAGTCTGCGCCAAACACCTAGCGTCAATTGATCAGGATCACCCGAACCAAGTCCAACGACTGTAATTTGCGGGATAGACATGCTTAGTAAGCCTCCTAAAAAAGTTCATCTGTTTTATAGGCATTGCTTGATTTGGCAGACATGGCGCATGCGCTTAGAGTCAGGATGCGTCTGGCTGTGGCTGCTATAGACATCAATCCCCAAAAATAGAGAAAATCCCTCTATCTAGTCTAAAGTAGCCAGACTAGCTCACCAACCACAGAAAGTAATCATGAACCAATTCAACCATAATTTCAATATCGCCGCCCAAAAATATTACTTTATTTGCGTAAACAAACGTTCCACCTGCAGCACAAACTGAGCCTTATTACAGCTTAACCCTGCAGACCGCCTTCTGAAACGTGATGGGTTGCAGAACTTTGAATAATAATGAATAAAAATGCATCAGGATAGCTCCGTATGTCGGATAGAGCCTTGCCTCTCGACCTAAAATGATGAAATGTGGTTGGCATGGCCTATTCGTGACACATACATTGCACTTTATGCAATCAAGCAGACTATAAAAAAATTTCAATAATCGTTCGCTGTACTTTCTGCAATAGAATTGCCCGATTGCACGTTAAATAGGCCGAAATTGGATAAAACCACTGTATTTTGTGCAATGCAGCCACGGAAATCACTGGATCTTATGCTTTCTGTTGCACTAAGTACATTACTTTTTATTGCTTGCCCAAGGGGCATAAGCAAGCATCTCTGAGAGAAGGGGTTGCGAGCTACGCGGTCTCTCAGCAGAGGTCAACCGTTTCATGTCTCGAAAACTCATGGAAAATCGATATGCAATATTACGAATTATTATTCACTATAGCAAGAAGATTCAATAGTCTTCAAAACGCTGATTAAGGTTAGTGGAATCAAGCTGATTATCCGCTTAATTCTGTCAAATCTATGGAGTTAACTCGGCACAATAAGCATCAGCCACAGCATATGAGCTATGCTGCTGTGACGAGAGCTAACCGAGGTCATCCGGTTAGCTCTCGTCCTTCGCTGGCGGAATAAGCCGCCAGCGCCGCAAGCGGGCGGCCAGTACGCCGCCGCCCGGCAGCGCGCGCAATTCGCGCGCGCTTACAGCGCCGCCGCGCAAAGCCGCGGCGCCGAAGGCGCAAGCGCCGACGGCAACGCACGTCAGCGCAAGCGCAGCTGCTGCCGCCCTAGGCGGCAGCCCGCCAAGCGCGGCGCTCAGCGCTCGCTCGGCGACAAAGAGCGCCGCCGCCATGATCGCGAGCGCGAAGCCCGTGCCTGCGGCCGCGCGATGGAACGCGGGCCATCGTCTCCGCCGCGGCGCAAGCGGACTACCGCTCGCCACTTCGCTCCCGCGCTCAGCCGCTCCATCCGCTTGCTCACTATCGCCAGCATGCCTGCTCCCGCTCGCCCCTACGCTCCGCCGCTCCGCCTCTCTTTCCGCTCGCAAACTACCTCGCTCCGCCGCCACCTCGCCGCTCCAGCTCCCCGCAAGCGACGCACCTTCTGCGGCGGCTTTGAAGCGTACCGCAACGGTGCCGAGCATAGCCGCCGCGCTTAAGGCAATGATGCCCGCAGCAGCGGCACCTTCTATTCCGTAAGCTGGAACAAGCGCAGCGTTGATTACACCCTTCAGAAGCGCTGCAACAAGCAGCAGCACAGCTGGAATCCTTACAGCACCAAGGCTTTGCAGCACTGGCGCCGTTACCGCATTAACACTGCCCGCAAGTGCGGTACAGCCAATCAAGGCAAAGGCAAGCGTACCTTTGCTGTCGGTATACAGCATAATGTTTAAGGGCTCTGCGAGCAGCGCTAAGCCGATAGCCGCTGCCGCTCCGATTGCCCATGCCGCTCGTTCAGCAAGCGAGAGCTGCATGCGCAGCTGCCCGTAAGCGCCTCGCATCCGAGCAAGCGCCAGACCCGGAACAAGCGCTGCTGCGGCTGCGCCAGCGACCATAACGACCAATTGCACAAGCGGCTGCGCTCGGCTGTACACTCCGAACATCGCCATTGCGTCTACCTCAGAGGCTCCGCTAGCTTGCAGCAGCCTTGGAACAGTGAACGCATCCACCACACCAAGAACGGGTACGACAACGGCGCCAAGTGCGACCGGCAGCGCGATGACCGCAAGCTTTTTGATCTCCGCTCGTATAGCACCCGCCTTATAGGAGAGCCGTTCCCGATTGCGGCTGCGCCAGGAGTAGCCGGCGAGAAGCAGCAATGCGGCTGCCCCGCCAAACGCCGAGCCGCTCATGACCCCAGAAGCTACAGAGGCATCTTTCCAGCCCGCTGACCAGCTTAATCCAAGCACAAGAAGCATAACGCCTACACGTATCAATTGCTCCACGACCTGCGAGGACGCTGAGAGTCCCATGTTTCCAAGTCCCTGCATGTACCCGCGCAGCGCGGCAACGAACGGGGCTAGCAGCAGCGCAAACGAAACAGATCGGATAGCACCCGCCGTTTCCGAATCCCCAATCCAACTCGCAACATGATCCGCACCAGCCCACATAAAAGAAAAAGCGATGATGCCCGTTATCCCAAGCAGCAGCAGCGCTGCATATAACGTTCGCCTTACGCCCTCAGCATCATTGCCTTTGCGGAGTCTCTCAGCAATTAGCAATGCTACAGCAGTTGGCAAGCCCGCAGTAGCCAATGAGGCCGCCAGCTGATAAAACGGATAAACAGCGTTATATATGCCAAATACCCGATCTCCCGCCAAATTTTGCAAAGGAATTTTTTGAAATACGCCAATGAGCTTGGACAACAACGCTGCACCAGCCATTAGGACAACGCCATTCATCAAAAGCCTCTTAGAGCTTCGCCCAACCTTTGTTCTTCCTTCAGCTGTCAGCCCCCTCGGCTTAGCTCCAAGCTCATTTTCTACATCTATCGTTCCAGCTATGCCAGATTTGCTGCCGCTTGCCGACTCTAGCTCTACCGCTGTATGCCCTCGCTCCCCCGGCTTGCGGTTCATTCCCCACACTCCTGCCTATTTCTCGGTTGATTTTGGTATCTATTATACCTCACAAACACAAAACTTAAGAAGAAACGATTACGTCATCCTTGTCTAAGGACAAGAAGTTTCTCGAAAAATATAGGCGGAGTACAAATATGAAACTTATACTTTCCTATATTTGAACAAAATTACCCTGACGGGTAATTGGAAATCGCAGACGCGTCAGCTCACACTTCTAACGGAAACCACCGACGCTAAATCGTCTTTATTGTTCGTTTCAAAATTGTAACGGAAACAGGAGCCTCTATTTGTGCCCTACATGCCCGATTTCGGTTCATTTTTAAGAAATAGCGTCTCCCTGTTCCGTTAGAATGTGACGCTAACCAAAAATCGAACTTTAGCGTCTCTGATTTCCGTTAGCTTTCGTTATCCCCTTTCCGGCTGCTGGCGCAGCATCGTTCTCAACAGGTTTCGAGAATCCATACTTCTCTATCTCCCGAAAAAAAAGCCTCCCCAATCGAGATTGCTCTCGATCAAGGAAGCTGTCATTTTCTTTATTCGTTTTCCTTTTCATTGCCTTTTTCATTGCTCGCTGCATTGCCCTTTTCTTGCGCATATGCAATTTATTGCTCCATTTGCTTAGCTAGAAATCCTGCTGCCGTTTCGGCCATCTTCGTTTCCATCGTAGACATCTTCACAGACTCATCCTTGCTCAGCAGCACCACCGTACCGATAGGATCGCCACCTGCAATAATAGGCGCAATGACGAAGGAGCTGTACGTTTCCTGCGTATCCTTCACAATCTCGAACGCGCCTCCATTCGCCTCTGCCTGCGTTTTGCGATTTTCCATACAGCTCTCAAGAACTGCCCCGACCTGCTTGTCCAACAGCTCTTTCTTAGACGCTCCTGCGACAGCGATAATGTTATCGCGGTCCGTAATTAAAGTCACGTGATTCGTACCCTCAAATAACGACTCCGCATACTCTTTGGCGAAATCGCCCAGCTCACCGATAGGAGAATATTTTTTCAAAATAACTTCGCCATCACGGTCTACAAATATTTCTAGAGGGTCACCCTCGCGAATACGCAGTGTACGGCGGATCTCCTTCGGAATCACCACACGCCCGAGATCATCGATGCGACGTACAATTCCAGTTGCTTTCATTTCTTGTTGCCCCGCTTTCCTAGAGGATTTTGAATCGACTGGATTTTTGCATTTCGTTTATAACGAAGAAGAAACATCCTTCAAAAGATTTTGAATCTGACCATAGTATTCATCTGCTCCCAAATTCTTATACACGGATGACAACTCCAGCCAAATGTTCCATCTTCTTGTACAACTGCTGCCGAGAAATCGACGCGTATGGGTGTCTTCACTTCCTTATCATCCCTTTTCAGCGGGTCATTATTCCTACATATTTCATAAAAATCCTATAACCCCTTTAACAGGGCTAACCGTTCCTTGGTTAGCCCTTAGGCTGCGTTTGCTTTTTGATTTTGATTGATCCGCTTTGTAAGCGTACATTTGGGATCGCCTAGAACAAAAAGCATTATTTATCCCAGGCCGCCATTCATTTTCGTCAATGCACCATTGATTTTTTCAAAATGTAAGAAAGTATAAGTTTCATATGGATACGCCGTCTATATTTTTGCGAGAAACATCTGTCCTTAGACAAGGACCACGTTGTCGTTTCCTCTTCGTAAAGAATAAAGCTGCCAAGCACACAAGCATAGCAAAAGCACCCTCTTCTTACTGAAGAGAGGGTGCTTTCACTCGTTTATTTATATTTATATCACTATACCGTCAAATATTTGCGAATGACCTCATCATCAAGCGACTCCAAGCCGCCCTCCCACGCAATGGCGCCCTTCTCGAGCACGTAGAAATAATCTCCAACACTTTTCACAAAATCCAAGCTTTGTTCCACAAGCAATATAGCCGTCTTGCCATCAGCCTTAATGGAGCGAATAACGTCCCTAATATCATCTACGATGGAGGGCTGTATCCCCTCGCATGGCTCATCCAGCAGCAGCACCTCCGGCTTTGAGGCAAGCGCCCTCGCAAATGCCAGCTGCTGCTGCTGCCCCCCACTCAGATCACCGCCGCGGCGTGTGTACATCGCCTTGAGCACAGGGAATTTAGCAATCGCCTCATCAGGAACGGCAGTCAGCTTCGTTCGGGAAGCCTCAAGACCAAGCAGCAGGTTTTCGTAGACAGATAGCTGGGCGAATATTTCTCGTCCCTGCGGCACGTAGCCAATGCCGCGTTTTGCTCTTTGACCTGGCGCCTTCCTCGTCAGATCGGAGCCATTGTAGGAAACCATCCCCTCACGCGCCTTCAAGAGCCCCATAATGCTTTTCATCAGTGTTGTCTTGCCGACACCATTGCGCCCTAATAAGCATACAACCTGCCCCTGCCTGACCTTAAGCGATACGTCTCGCAAAATAATACTCTCGCCATAACCCGCCTCAAGCTGTTGAACGGCTAACATCGGCATCCCGCCTTTTCCCCAAATACACTTCCGCTACGCGATCATCTCGCTGAACCTCATCCATCGAGCCTTCCTTCAGCAATTTTCCTTCATGCATGACGGTAACCAAACTCGCAAAATTACGAACAAACTCCATATCATGCTCCACAACGACAACTGCACGCCTGCTAGCTATTTGATGAAGCAGCTCCCCCGTCTTATCCGTCTCCTTATCCGTCATCCCAGCAACCGGCTCATCCAGCAGCAGAATTTCCGGCTCCTGAAGCAGCATCATGCCAATCTCAAGCCATTGCTTCTCGCCGTGTGACAAGCCGCCTGCACGATTCTGCGCTTTCTTCTGCAAGCCAATCATCGTCAGCTGCCCATCAATTTTTGAGCGCTCCTCCTCAGCCAGCTTAGCAAACAGCGTCGCAAACACAGAGCGCTTCTGGCGCATCGCAATTTCTAAGTTTTCGGACACAGTCATAGACGGAAATATGGAGGGGGCTTGAAACTTGCGGCCAATACCGAGCTCAGCAATTTGATGTTCCTTCTTTTTTGTTATATCCACCTTGCCGCGGAAGGTAACCTGCCCTGTCGTCGGACGAACCTTCCCGCAAATCACATCAAGCATTGTCGTTTTGCCAGCACCATTTGGTCCGATTAGAAAACGAAGCTCACCCTTCTCCAGCTTCAAATTCATGCCCTGAACCGCCTTGAACCCATCGAATTCAACCGTAACATCGTCACACAGCAGGATTTCGGACTCCTTCATGCTTCGGTTCACTCCTTTTTTTGCGGAATTTGATTTGACTAACCAATCCGGCAATACCCTTAGGCATAAATACGACAACAACTACAAACAGCAAGCCCATAAAGAAGAGCCATCCTTGTGGATACGCCGTACTGAACTCACTTTTCGCCCAGTTCATCAGAATTGCGCCAAGCGCCGCACCGACAAGCGTTCCACGACCTCCAATCGCAACCCACAGCACCATCTCAATCGATGGCACGATGCCCAGCATAGATGGCGATATGATGCCGACATGCAGAACGAACAGCATCCCTGCTATGCCAGCAATGCCTGCCGATATCGTGAAGATGACCATTTGATAAATAGCCGGGTTATACCCAATAAATCGCACACGATTCTCACCATCACGGATAGCGCGAAGCACCTTGCCGAAGCGGCTGCCGATAACAAAGCGGCAAAATACGAATATGCCAATTAGCGCAGCTACTGTAATGTAATAAAGCACACGCTTCGTCTCCGGAGAACCTATGGAGAAGCCAAGAACGGTTGAATATCCAGTAATCCCATTCGTTCCCCCCGTAAAGGCTTGCTGGCCAATGAGCAGAGTGGTTGTAATAATGACGAGCGCCTGTGTCAAAATGGTAAAATACACACCTCGTATCCGATTGCGGAACGTGACATAGCCGAGTATGAGCGCGAGCAGTGCAGGTATCGCAATACCCATAGCAACCGCAAACCAGAAGCTTTGGAACGGCTGCCAAAATAGCGGAAGCTCCTTCAGGCCGCTCCAGCCCATGAAATCCGGCGGCTTTCCACCGCTTGCCTCCAGCTTTAAATACATCGCCATGGCATAGGCGCCAAGCCCGAAGAAAATGCCATGACCAAGGCTCAAGATGCCGGTAAAGCCCCATATCAGATCAAGCCCCAGCGCCACTATGGCAAAGGCCAGAAATTTCGCCAGTAAATTGAGCCGAAAATCACTTACAAAGAGCGGCGCAGAGAACAGCGCAGCAGCCGCAGCCGCATAACCAATCAAGATCCATATTCGCTGAGGGGTAAATTTTTGCAATCGCATGAGCGTCACACCTTTCTTATCCTAGTCAAGCGACCGCGAACGCATGGCAACGAGCCCCATTGGCTTCCATTGCAGAAAAGCAACGATACAAACAAACACCAGTACCTTGCCAAGCGAGGCATTCGTCCAATATTCAAACAAGGTGTTGAACATGCCTATACCTGTAGCGCCAAGCACCGTTCCTACAAGCTTGCCTACGCCGCCCAGTACGACGACCATAAAAGCATCAACGATATAATAAGTTCCAAGTGAAGGTCCGATCGGCCCTAGAAGGGTCAACGCACAGCCTGCAATACCGGCTATACCCGAGCCTATAGCGAAGGTCATCGCATCCACCCGCCTCGTTGAGACACCAAGACATGCCGCCATATCACGATTTTGCATAACCGCGCGCATTCGTCTTCCTTCATGGCTGCGATAAATATAGAAGTACATAGCTACTAAGCAGGCAATAACAAGCGCAATAATAAAGATCCGTTTATAGGGAAGCAAGGTTCCATCCATAATTTTAAGTCCGCCATTTAGCCAAGCAGGACTTGTAACCGCAACATTCGGTGCGCCGAATATTGATCTTGCAAGCTGCTGCAGCACCAGACCAACACCCCAGGTAGCAAGCAAGCTGTCGAGCGGTCGACCGTATAAGAAACGAATCAAGGACATTTCAAGAATTAGGCCGAATATAAAAGCAATCGCAAAGCTTACCGGAACAGCGAGCACGAAATACCAGTCGAACATCGATTTTGGCAAATAATCATGAAATAGATTTTGTGTCAAATAAGTAGCGTAGGCTCCGATCATAATAAGCTCGCCATGCGCCATATTAATAACCTTCATTAAGCCAAATGTAATCGCAAGTCCTAATGCAACCAAAAGCAGAATAGAGCTGATACTTAAACCATTGAATAGCTGAAGCAGGAACAATTCCATATGACCACTCCTTTCAAGGTGAAACGGTTGTCGCCTTTCTTTGGTGGCGCCAGCGCGTTTCATTCCGAGAAATATAGAGAAAGTATGGCGAAAGGATATACTTTCTCTATATTTTAAGAAAGGGAAGCATTCGAATCGATCGAATACTCCCCCATGTCTTACTGCGTATTAGAGTATCACTTGCCTATGAATTATTCCGTTGGCTGGATACTTGCTGCCCAAGCATAGCCCTTCAGGTATGGATCTGGCTTAACTGCTTCGCCCGAATTCCACAGCTCTTTGAATTGACCGTCAGACTGCACCTCACCAATACGAACCGTCTTATAAATATGCTGCGTTTCGCCATCAATTTTCACTTTGCCCTCTGGTGCATCCCACTCCAGCTCTTTCGCTGCTTCCTTCACTTTGTCTACTTCCGTAGAGCCTGCCTTCTCAACAGCTGCTGCCCATAAGTAAACCGCCGTATAACCAGCCTCGATTGGATCGGCAGTAACGCGCTCGTCTCCGTATTTCTTTTTGTAGTTCTCAACGAAGGTTTTGTTTGTTGGTGTATCTGTCGTTTGGTAGTAGTTCCATGATGCTAAATGTCCTTCGAGCACATCCACGCCGATACCGCGTATTTCTTCCTCCGCGACGGATACAGATAATGTCGTCATATCTTTGGCTGTAATGCCGGCATCCTTCAACTGCTTGAAGAACGCTACGTTGCTGTCCCCGTTCAATGTGTTATATACAATGTCCGGCTTAGCTGCTTTAATTTTGCTGATTAATGTGCTGTAATCGGTATGCCCAAGCGGTGTATATTCTTCGCCTACCAATTCACCACCCTCAGCCTTCAACTGCTCTTTAATGACGAGGTTTGCTGTGCGAGGAAACACGTAATCAGATCCGAGCAAGAAGAACTTTTTGCCGCGGTTTTCAAGCAGCCACGAAACCGAAGGAACAATTTGTTGGTTTGTCGTAGCACCTGTATAAAAAATATTAGGAGATGATTCCAAACCCTCGTATTGCACCGGATACCATAACAATCCGTTTAATTCCTCAAATACTGGCTTCATTGCTTTCCGGCTTGCAGATGTCCAACCGCCGAATACCGTTGCAACCTTATCCTCTGAGATCAGCTTGCGCGCTTTCTCCGCAAAGGTTGGCCAGTCGGAAGCGCCATCCTCAAGCACAGGAACGATTTTCTTGCCAAGCACACCGCCGGCTGCATTAATCTCATCAATAGCCATCATCTCCGAATCAATAACGGATACTTCGCTTATGGCCATCGTGCCGCTCTGCGAATGCAAAATCCCTACTTTAATTTCCCCCTCTGTGCTTGCTCCTGTATTTGTTCCCGTATCTGTTTTCACATTCGTTGATGTCGGTTTGTTGTTAGCTCCACAGCCCGTCAATACAATCGCTAATACAACAAGCGCCAAGCCAAACTGATAAAAAGACCTTTTTTTCATCTTCCCACTCCCCGATTCTTTATATTTGTCTCTATTTCCCGAACGATTGATAAATTCACATCGCCAATGTTCGTGCTTTCATTATAGAATGACCATTATATGGATGTCAACATACTTTACATTAAAATTTCATTTAATTAGATTAAAGACTGATTTCAGTTGCTTTAAAGGTGTTTCAATCTATTTTATGTTATGTTATATAACACGTAATGGGTATAACATTTGTTTTTATGCTTTAACTCAAACTTATATGACAAGTAACATCACGGTTTTCACAAAAAAAACCCATCCAAAGGCATCAGCCTCAAGATGGATTTACATCAAGCTATAGAACTATTTATTCTCTTCCGCTCTAGCGATAAGCATATCTACAATAAGATCGACTTGCCCGCTAATTTTTGAATATTTTCTAGAGAAAGACCCTTTAACCACAAAGTGGCTAAAGGGTCTGAAAGACTCGTATTTACACTTATTTTGCAGCTGGTGCTTCTGTAGCTGGCGTTTCATCTGCAGCCGGTTCTTCAGTGCTGTCAGTTGCGTCGCCCTCAGTATCATCAGTTGCAGGAGCTTCTTCCTCTGGTTGAGGAAGCTTGGTTACGATCTCTTGCTTCGGAAGCTCGTCCGTCATGAACGTGTTCATTTTCTCGTTTGCAATTACGCCTTTAATTGTTTCTTTGTCCGCATCGCTAAGATCAGCGAACGCTGGTGTGTCGCGTTTCTCAACAAGAATGACATGGTAGCCATATTCAGTCTCTACCGGATCACCAACAACGCCAATTTCTTGCTTGTAGGCTGCTTGTTTAAATGCCTCTACCCAGTTTCCGTTCTTCTGGTCTGCATAAAGACCGCCAGTTTCCTTCGATCCTGGATCGTCGGAATATTCTTTAGCAAGAGCCGCCCAATCCCCGCCAGCCGCAAGCTTTCCTTGAACTTCCTTAGCACGAGCCAAAGCTTCTTCAAGCGTGCGAATATCTTTCGGCTCTTGTGTAGTTGCATCTGTTTCTTGCGTTGCTACCAAAATATGACGTACAGTTACCGTTGCATAATTAATGCCGTTTGTTTCATATTCGGTTTTCATTTCATCTTCTGTTACTTGCGAGTTCAGGTGTGCAGAAACCTTTGCAGTCAGCAACAAGAAGTTTTCCATATCTTTATCTTTTAATTTCACAGCATCTACCGATGCTTTCAAATCTGAGTTTTGCTTCAACGCTTCTTTGTATTGCTTCATTTGCTCTTTAACATCTGCTTCGGCCGTTTTAACGGTGTCTGCAGACGCTTGACCGCCTAAAACTTTGTAAGAAATATACTGCTGGAGCAACTGCTCCTTAAATTGCGGAATTTCAATGATTTGCGCATAAGTTGGCTGCATAATGGTGAATACATCCAAATACTTGTTGAATTCCGTTTCCGTTACACTACCATCCTTATACGTTGCAACCTCTATCTCTGTCTTTTTCGCGCCGCATGCCGCCATAGTCAGAACTAGCACGACTGCCACGATAAGCAGTGCGCCTTTGCGCCATGCTGATTTGCGTGAATTGTGTAACATGTTGAATCCCCTTTCATCTTATAAGCTTGTTAATATTGTATCAGAAAAGGGTTATATAAAGCGAATATTGTCTATGGCGATACATTTTGCAATTCATCCGTAATGGAGAGGGCATCCTTATAAGCCTGCAAAAACTGTTCGGTCATATGAATTTTCTGC
Organism: Paenibacillus sp. FSL H8-0548; assembly: GCF_038630985.1. Classification (NCBI taxonomy): domain Bacteria; kingdom Bacillati; phylum Bacillota; class Bacilli; order Caryophanales; family Paenibacillaceae; genus Paenibacillus; species Paenibacillus sp. FSL H8-0548. Next base: position 43,205 of record NZ_CP152049.1, on the reverse strand, counting down.
TCCATATTCAAGCCCTTGCCCCGAAGTAAAATACTCGGGTTCGGCTCTTGGTCGCTGCCCTGCTTAAAGCGATTCTCATGCTTTAGGCATAGCTGGTCAACCTTCTTCCGATCTATCCGGCTCTTCTGAGAGGCTGCAAAGCGAAGCAGCAGGTCGTCTCCCTTGCCGCTAATCTGCTCAATGCCATATAACGTGCCGTATACTTTCAATCTAGCTACTGTAAGCAAATTGCTTACCGCCTGCGGTAAATCGCCAAAACGATCCACTAGCTCATCGATCACATCATCCGATTCCTCGAAATTGCGAATAGCGGCCACTTTTTTATAAATTTCGATTTTTTGAATACTGTCATAAATATAATCGGAAGGCAAGTAAGCATCTATGCTGACATCAATCAGCGTACTAACCGGCTTCTCTTCCTTAATCTCTTCACCGCTCATTTCCGCCTTACGCTTGGCAATCTCATCTGCCAGCATCTGCGAATACATATCGAAGCCAACAGAGGCTATGAAGCCATGCTGCTCCGCTCCGAGCAAATTGCCCGCTCCGCGAATCGATAAATCACGCATCGCAATCTTGAAGCCCGAGCCAAGCTCCGTAAATTCCTTGATCGATTGCAGACGCTTCTCTGCCACCTCTGTAAGCACTTTATCCCGTTGATACGTAAAATAAGCGTAAGCAATTCGATTCGAGCGCCCTACACGGCCGCGCAGCTGATACAGCTGTGACAGACCCATTTTATCCGCATCATGTACGATTAACGTATTCACGTTTGGAATATCAACGCCGGTCTCGATAATGCTGGTGCTGACTAAGACGTCAGACTCTCCATCCAAGAAATCGAGAATCGTCTTCTCCAGCTCCTGCTCCGACATTTGGCCATGACCGACTGCAACTCTAGCACCTGGAACGAGCGCATTGATTTGCTCTGCCATTTGATAGATCCCTTGCACCCGATTGTACAAATAGTAGACTTGGCCACCGCGCGCAAGCTCCCTCTCAATCGATTCTCGGACAAGCGACGGACTGTACTCTACCACGTAGGTTTGCACAGGAAAACGATTCTCAGGTGGAGTCTCAATAACTGACAAGTCCCGCACGCCGAGCATCGACATATGCAGCGTTCTTGGAATCGGAGTCGCTGTCAACGTAAGCACATCCACATTGGTTTTCAGCTTCTTCAGCTTTTCCTTATGGGATACGCCAAAGCGCTGCTCCTCATCGACAATCAGAAGCCCTAACGATTTAAATATAATATCCTGCGAGAGCAAGCGGTGCGTACCAATAACGACATCGACAGTACCCGCCTTCAATCCCTTCATCGTCTCGTTCTGCTCCTTGCGCGAGCGGAACCGGCTCAGCACCTGAACATTAATGGGATAACCTGCAAACCGCTCACGGAACGTCTCATAATGCTGCTGGGCCAAAATAGTTGTCGGCACAAGCACCGCAACCTGCTTGCTGTCCATCGCGGATTTGAAGGCAGCACGAATCGCTACTTCTGTTTTGCCATAACCAACGTCGCCGCAAAGCAAGCGATCCATCGGCTGCGTTTTTTCCATATCCCGCTTAATTTCCTCAATTGCTCTTAGCTGATCACGCGTCTCGTCATAAGGGAACATCGCCTCGAACTCATTCTGGTATGTTGTATCTTGTCCAAAGGAATAGCCAGGTGCAGTCTGCCGCTCAGCATACAGCTTGATTAAATCGTCAGCGATATCCTGAACAGATGCCTTTACCTTACTCTTCGCCCGTGTCCATTCACTGCCGCCAAGCTTGTTGACCTTCGGCTCCTTATCCTCGTTGCCGACGTACTTCTGAATCATATCCACCTGTTCAATCGGAACAGACAGCTTATCCCCGCCAGCATATAAAATATGCAAATAGTCTTTGTGAATACCTGCAATTTCAAGCGTACCTATGCCTATATATTTACCAATACCATGATTATGGTGAACAACATGATCGCCAACCTTAAGCTCGGTGTAGCTTTTAATGCGTTCAGCATTATCGACCTTTTTATCCATTCTGCGAGCTTTGCGCTGCTTCTGTGAGAACATTTCGCCCTCGGTAATGATAACGAGATGGGAGGATGGCAGCTCAAAGCCTGACTGCAAATTGCCTTCCAGAAGGGTCGGCGTCTCAATACTATAATCATCGAGCACGCGGCGCATTCTCTCCATACGCTCGGCATTGCCTGCAAGCATCATTACGGTCGCACCCGTCTTGTGCCACCGTTCCATTTCTGTTTTCAGCAAATTCATTTGTCCATGAAAGTTTTGCATAGAGCGGCTGGTCATGTTCAAAATATTTTGCGGCTGCGAATGCGGAATTTGTCTTAGAAATAAGGACAGAAACAATGTTGGAAACGGACGCTGATGAAGAATCTCATCGGTATCGCGCGCTAACGTGAGATCTGGCAGCGACTTGCCATTTTGCAGCAGGTGCATCGACCACTCCGTCTCATCCCGCTCGAGCTGCTTAGCCGTCTCTATTAAACGTGTTGGCTCGTCTAGTATAAGCAGCGTATCGCTTGGCATATAGTCGAGTATCGTTTCACGCTCGGGATAGAGCAGCGATATATATTTATATATTTCCGGAAAATAAACATGCTCACGCAGACGCTCAAGCTCTCCGCCGAGCTCTGAGCGGAGACGATCCTTCGCTGTACGATCTGTCATTTTGTCGAGCTGCTTCTCAAGAAGCGCTTGGGCATGATTAGCCGCAATTTCCATACGATGGCCATCCGCCATCAGCTCCTGACAAGGAAGAACAACGTAGGATTCCAAACGACCTTGGGAACGTTGATCCGCAGGATCAAAGGCGCGTATGGAATCCACATCATCCCCAAACCATTCGATCCGATAGGCCTGTGAAGCCATAACCGGATAAAAGTCAACGATACCGCCGCGAACGCTCATCTCCCCGCGCAGCTCCACGCGATCCGCTCGGGTGTAGCCCAGTGCAGTCATTTGTCGCAGAAAAGTATCGATTGGAATCGAATCGCCTACGTTCACCTCAATTTGCGCCTCTGCTACAACACTCTTGATAGGCACATACCGCCGCACCCCTGAGAAAGGCACGACAACAATCCCGCGATAGCCCTTGGACAGCTTAATCAGCACATCCATGCGCTGCGCAAGCGTCTCGGGACTCGAGATCGCAGCTTCCGCAGCGACCAGCTCATTGGCGGGATATAATAATACTTGCTCTGGTAATAAACATTCCTGCAGATCCTCTGCAATCTTCTGCGCAGAAAACATATTATGCGTCACAACGAGCATTGGACGCTCTACATCCTCCTGCAGCGCTGCAATCAGTACCTGTCTGGAAGAGCCTGCAAGACCAGATATCATCTGCTCCCGCATCCCTTTACGAATACCGGATATAACGGACTGAACGTCCGAATCCGCGGCAAAAGCTTTAATTAACGCTTTCAACGTTTGCGACACCCCGTTTCTATACACAATCGGAGAGTGATACGATCGCTCCCTGTACATTGAAAATAAGCCTCAGCCGTCCGCTAAGGCTCATACTATTCAATTTCCGTCATTGAAGAGGATTAACTACCAAATGAAGCTCTGGGTTCGCGTCAATCGCCTCGCGGCAATAATCACAAACCACTTTTACCGTTACATCTCCATTTGGGTCATACGCTATTATATCGCTGCGCTCCTCAGGGGTCAAGAAATGGAAACCAAGCTGGTGCTCCGTTATTTCTGGTCCGTCAAGGGATCCAATAGACGTTTTGCAGTGCCGACAAATATAGTTTACAGCCATATGTATGCCTCCTGAAGGGTCGTTATACCCTTCAGTATGCCCGCATTAACGTAATCTAACAGATTATCGGTTAAACTTTGCCATCGTTTCCTCAAATGGAGCCTTCAGCCTAAACTCAATGGCATCACAAGCGTCTGTTATCATGGCATCCAGCTTCTCACGATCGCCCTTCGGGAAAGTAGAGAGCACGTAATCAGCTATGTTCATGCCCGGCTGCGGACGAGAGATGCCCATCCGAACACGGTCGAACGTCTGCGTGCCCAAATGCTGAATCAGCGACTTAATGCCGTTATGTCCACCTGCACTGCCTTGATAACGAAGACGCAGCTTTCCAATCTCCGTATCCAGATCATCATAAACGATTAGACCATCCTGAACCTCAGCTTTAAAATAGTCAAGAAAAGATCTAACCGATTCACCGGATAAATTCATATATGTCATCGGTTTAATAAGGACAACCTTCGTACCCTGTACATTGCCCTCACCGATTAAAGCTCTGCATTTATTTTGATTTACATTGATACCCCAACGTCTTGCCAGCTCATCAATAACCATAAATCCGACATTGTGCCGGGTGCCTTGATAAGCAGTGCCGGGATTCCCTAGTCCTGCAATCCACCTCATTGCTCGATTCACTCCTTTACGGTCAAATGTAACACAATCTATTGTAAGCGTAAACGGCTCGCGTCGCCAAGTGACTGCGTTGCAACCGCAAAACAACGCCATCCTGCATGAGGAGGGCGCTGTAGTAGGAGTTTTTCTGCATATCAAGGTGAAACGGCTGTCGCCGTCCTTTGGCGGCGCCAGCGCGTTTCATTCCCAGAAATATAGAGAAGGTATGGCGAAATGATCTACCTTCCTATATTTCAAAATATAAGGGTTACAGGCTCTTTACGCCTTCAAGCTTCGCTTCGTTCGAACGAGACTCCGCCTCAGCAAGCTCCACAGCTGCGTCCTCTGCCTCTTCCTCCGTAAGGTCCTTCTGCGGTGAAAGAACGGTAAGAACAACCTGCTCGGGATCCGCGCTTGGCTCTACGCCATTAGGCAGCTTTAAATCGCTGATGAGTATGCTCTCGCCCATCGCTAAGGATGAGATATCTACGGTCACTACATCAGGAATGCTGCCTGGCAAGCACTGCACCTCAACCTCATGCATAATGACTTGAAGCACACCGCCTTCTCTTACCCCCTGCGAATCACCATCAGCATGAATGCGAACATTTGCCTTTACACTCTCATTCATATTGATTTGATGAAAATCAACATGCAGCACATTGCGATTTAGCGAATCGCGCTGTATTTCGGAAATCATAACGGAAGTCTTTCCGTGTGATGGAATATTTATTTCAAGCACCGCATTCGGATGCGAGCGCAGCAGCGATTGAAGCTCCTTGGCATCCACCGTTACCTGAGCGGCATCACTCAATTGCTTTCCATAGATTATGCCTGGGATTTTCCCTTGAAGCCGCAATAAGCGCAACTCGCCCTTCGTCGTACCCGTACGTTGTTCTGCATTCATAGCTATCGCCATTTGGATTGCCTCCTAATATTTTAATTTTCTATAACTTACCCACTACCATCCAAAGTTAAACTTTAACGCCTCATATTAAATAAAAAAAAGCAGCAGCAAATCCGAAAATTCGAATTTACTGCTGCTTCTATACCCGCTTCACTCGCTTAAGTTTGCTTCTTCTCTTTCTTTGCTTTAGCCCGGCCACGAATCTTCTCCGCATAACCCGGCTTATTCACTTGACGCTCGCGAGCGATAGCGAGGTCGCCTGCTGGGACATCATGGGTCACTGTTGAACCAGCTACTACATAGGCGCCCTCTCCGATTTTCACCGGTGCGATTAGATTGACGTTGCTGCCAACAAACGCATTATCGCCAATTTCGGTTACAAATTTATTGAAGCCGTCATAGTTGACCGTAATGGCTCCACAGCCAATATTAACATCCTTGCCTACTTTCGCATCTCCAACATAGCTCAGATGCGATACTTTGCTTCCATCATCCAGTGATGCGTTTTTCAGCTCAACAAAATCACCAATCTTGCAGCCTACGCCAAGCTTCGAGCCTGGACGCAAATTCGCGTAAGGGCCTACCGTGCTTGTGTCGCCTACAATAGATTCTGCGACTACAGAATATTTTATCGCAACGCCATTTCCAATCGTGCTGTCCGCGATGTCAGCCTGCGGTCCAATGATGCAGTCCTCGCCAATCACCGTAGAGCCGCGAAGCACTGTGCCAGGATAAATAATCGTATCCGCGCCTATTTGAACACCTGCTTCTATATAGGTCGATGAAGCATCAATCAAAGTGACGCCGCCAAGCAGATGATTGCGATTAATTCGATCGCGCATGAAGCGCTCTGCTTCAGCTAACGCCACACGGTCGTTAACACCGATGGCTTCCGCCAAATCAGTTGTACAATAACCTTGAACGGATTGTCCCGCTTCACGGAAAATACCGATAACGTCCGTCAAATAGAATTCTCCCTGTGCGTTATTGCTTGTGACATTCGCAAGCGCAGCAAACAGCTTCTTATTGTCGAAGCAATACGTACCGGTATTAATTTCTTTTGCCGCCGCTTCCTCAGGGGAACAATCCTTCTGCTCCACAATACGCTGTACCGCACCGTCCTCGCCCCGAATGACACGTCCGTAGCCCGTAGGATCATCAAATGCAGCCGTCAACACAGTCGCTGCCGCTCCGCTGGATACATGAAGCTCCAGCATAGCTCTTATCGTAGATGCTTGTACGAGTGGCGTATCACCGCAAATCACAATAGTCGTACCTTCCTCTTCACCGAGCAAGGCCTCTGCTTGACGAACCGCATGACCTGTTCCGAGCTGCTGCTCTTGCAGTACGTATTCCGCACGATCACCCAAATAGGACTTCACCAAATCTGCGCCATGGCCAACAATAACGACTGAACGCTCAGCATTTGCTTGTTTCACAACATCAAGCACATGACCAACCATCGGCTTTCCACATACCGGATGAAGCACTTTGTATAATTTCGATTTCATTCGCTTGCCCTGTCCTGCAGCAAGTACAATTGCCATAACCTTCAAATCAAAGACCTCCCTGGACCTGAATCCACTAATCATTATAATTGCAGTGATACGAATTAATAATAGTAAACTACTAAATTCAAGCGAGACGAAGAAGATTACGAGCTGTCTCCAATACATTGACTATATTATATTCCATTATACGAATATGTTACTGGATTTCCAAGTACAACAAAACTGCACCATTCTTCCCCCTTATGTTCTCAAAAAAAAGAAAAGAGAGCCGTAGCCCTCTTCTCCATGAACCCCAAAACATAAACTGCTTGGTTAAGCGCCTTCTTCAATCGCAACTTCTTCTGCTGCACGCTCATATTCAGCGAGAACAGCAGCCTGGATTTTCTCCCGGGTGGTCGAAGAGATCGGATGAGCGATATCCCGAAATTCTCCATCCGGAGTACGTTTGCTTGGCATTGCAACAAACATTCCATTGTTTCCATCGATGACACGAATATCGTGAACAACGAATTCATTATCAATAGTAATGGATGCGATGGCCTTCATACGCCCTTCGGAATTTACACGGCGGAGTCTGACATCAGTAATTTGCACTTGTGTTCACCACCTTTGTCTATCAGAGACTTGGTGTATACTTCCACGTTTTTGTGCCAATTCCTTCTACTTTTTTGGTAATTTCATGCATAATTTAAAATATTTTTTTCGAAACGAATCTTTTTCGTTGTCATTCGACAAATGTCGATGCAATCACTTCTATTTCGACAAGAACATCCTTTGGCAGCCTTGCTACCTCAACCGCTGAGCGAGCCGGTTTATGCTCTCCGAAATAGGAAGAGTAGATACCATTTACCGTTGCAAATTGATTCATATCCTTCATAAATACAGTCGCCTTCACAACATCCTGAAAGCTGGCACCTGCCTCAGCCAGCACAGCCTCCAAATTGCGAAACACCTGATGGGTTTGCTCCTCAATACCACCCTCTACAAGCTGACCCGCCGCATCGAGTGGAATTTGTCCTGAAGTAAACAATAGTCCCCCCAGCTTTATCGCTTGAGAGTACGGTCCAATTGCTGCAGGCGCTTTGTCCGTAGCAATTACTTGAAGCTGTTGCTTCTTAGTCATGTTGGTCCCAGCCCTTCATTTCAAAATGTTGTACAACTGCACTACTCATTATCGCTTTATGCTTTAAAATAGTTCCCCGGAACGACTGTCGTTTGCTTCGTCTTCATATCAACAGCAGTTAGCTTAGCAAGCGACACATAATCCTCAAGAAGCCGCTCCTCCAATTCTACCTCGCCGGATTCTACAAACACGCCTACACCCGCTACGGTAGCTTTAAATTCAAACAGCAAATCCATCATGCCCTGAATCGTTCCGCCAGCCTTCATGAAGTCATCAATAATAAGAACACGCGATTGCTCTTTAATCGCCCTGCGAGCCAGTGACATCGTTTGAATACGCTTCGTCGAGCCTGAAACGTAGTTAATGCTGACTGCTGATCCCTCGGTCACCTTATTATCGCGACGAACAATGACAACAGGTATATTCAAGCAGGCTGCCGTTGCATGAGCAAGCGGTATCCCTTTTGTTTCTACCGTCATAATGACGTCGATCTTCCGATCTGCAAAGGCTGTCGCAAACATTCTTCCGACATCCGCAAGCAGCTCGGGCTGGCCCAACATATCCGTTATATACAAATAACCGCCGGGAAGAACCCTTTCAGGCTGCTCTAACTGGCGGCATATGCTCGTCATAATCGTGAGTGCTGTCGCTGCTTGCATCTTTGGCGTATATCTCACTCCGCCTGCAGCTCCCGCAAGAGTATGAAGCTCACCAATTCCTTCTTCCTCAAATACTTCTTTAATTATCGCCAAGTCCTCACTAATTGAAGACTTTGCCGATTGATATCGATCAGCAAATGCTGTCAGTGAAATTAACGTATGGGGACGACTTAACAGGTATTGGGTCATTTCTACCAATCGCGAGCTCCGTTTCAACTTCTTCAAGCACATCTCCCCCCACCAAATCCGAATAATATAATGTCAATATAACATTTTTATACGGATTTAATCAAGAAGAACGTCAGACCTATGTTAGCATTCTTACCACATAGACCTCTTTGCAGAAACCACGAAGGCCATTGTAAATACGAGGAAGCTTGGCCTCCTTCGATACAAGACCGAATACCGTCGGTCCGCTCCCAGACATTAAGACACCATCAGCGCCAAGACGAATCATACTTTCCTTTAACTGCAGCACCTCTGGATAGGTATCAAGCGTAACCTTCTCAAGCACATTGCCAAGTCCTTCGCATATATCCGTGAATGATCCACGCTCAAGCGCACTAACCATATTTGGAATAGATGGATGCTCTTTAAGCTCATTAGCCCGAAATTTACCGTACACGTCTGCTGTCGACACATTAATTGGCGGCTTCGCGAGTACAACCCAGCACTGCGGTGGACCCGCAATATGCTCCAGCTTCTCTCCACGTCCGCGAGCAATTGCTGTGCCGCCTGTAACGCAGAAAGGAACATCTGAGCCAAGCTCCGCTCCAAGGGTGCATAGCTCGTCCTCTGGTATTCCCAGCTTCCATAGACGATTGAGCCCGCGCAGCGCTGCAGCAGCATCACTGCTGCCTCCAGCAAGTCCTGCTGCGACCGGAATCTTCTTGTCCAAATGTATATATACGCCCTGCTTCACATTATAACGCTCTTTAATAAGCCTAGCCGCTTGGAAAGCTAGGTTCTTCTCATCTAACGGTATGTAGCCAACTTGGCTTGAAATAATGATCGTATCTCTTGGCAGCTCTTCCATCTCAAGCCGGTCAGCAAGGTCAACCATGGTCATGATCATTTCTACCTCATGATAGCCATCATCGCGCTTGCGGAGCACATCGAGCAGCAAATTAATTTTGGCAGGAGCTTTTTCATAAATTTTCATTTTATAAGTTCACCCGTTCGTTCATAAGCTTAAGCATTCATTATATCAAACCAACGCAATAAAAGCTAAGAGATGACAACCGATCATTTCGGATTGCGATCTGCTTAGCTTTTTCATGCCTAAATATCAGGTTATAGTTACGGTTGATTCGTTCTTGCAGCAGCTTGTTCTGCTAGCTCTATGGCACGTTTAACCATATTTCCGGCATCCTTCGCTCGTATGCCGCCCCAGCCCTCTTGCTGAACCGTGTCGTAAAATCCTAAGTCCTTGGCCAGCTCATATTTTAACTGCTCTGACATTATGCCGCGTCTTCTGCGCCCCATCCTCATGACCTCCGAATCTGAACGAAATTTGATTAAGCATAAACGTCTGTAACGATTGCACACGTAGTATGCTTCATTCCGAATTGGACCATACATGAAAAAAAGAGCGCAGATGATCTGCGCTCACATGCCTGACTAGGCTATATATCATCTAATGTTGCAAATGCGCAATACGGACTTGACCTTCATCATTGCATACGGTCACTTCAACTGACTCCGTCAGTATATCCGCATAACTGTAAGAGACACGCTTGAACGCATGTTGCTCTTCATCCAGTTTAACAATGAAAACAGAAGGGTAGGTTTCTTCCAATGTACCGGTTCGTTCGATGGTCTTACGTCGTCCACCGTTCGCTCGAAGTCGGATTTTGGAGCCAACATGAGCTTCCAAGCTGCGTTTAATATCCAATAGCGCATTTTTTGCCATTGTCCACTACCACCTCTTTCCTTGTCCATTATAACCAAAAAGAGGCGGGTTGTCAAACAAAGAGAAATATTATATCAGTAGGAATATTTACTTGTCAACGGTGATTTCACCCATTTTTTAAATTCTACGGATAATTCAGCGAAAATTATACATATTAAGAAGTTGCTGAACAAAATCACCTTTACGGATGATTGGAAATCGCAGTCGCGTCAGCTCACACTTCTAACGGAAACCAAAGACGCTAAATCGCCTTTATTTTTCGTTTCAAGATTCTAACAGAAGCACAGGCCTCTATTTGTACCCTACACGCACGATCTCGCTTCATTTCTGCGGAATAGCGTCTCCCTGTTCCGTTAAAATGTGATGCTAACCCAAAATGCAACTTTAGCGTCGCTGGCTTCCGTTAGCTTTCGTTAGCTGCTCACTGCTGCTGCCAAAGCATCATTATCAACAGGTTCGGAGAATGCATAGTTTCCTATACAACAAGGTGAAACGGCTGTCGCCGTCCTTGTCTAAGGACAGGATGTATCTCATGGCTATCGTTTCAATACTGATGTGGAAGCTGTTATTTTAGGCTTAGGCAAACCTACTCTGAAGCGTCCCATTGTCTCAATCCCGCCTACACCATCAATTCCACTTATCGTGCCATGAATAACATCAGATAAGTTTATCGTGTCCTTAATGGACGTATAGCTTGCTTTAATGGCTATATAAACAGGATCGAGAGCATGAATCAAAATACGGCCCGGCGAGCTTGCGAAATTAGACCCCACCTGCAGCAGTGCTTCAAAATGTGATTGGCATGCGCCCGCGATAACAATTAGTCCATCGCGATTTTTTTCATAATCACGAGCAACACGAACCGCATTAACAAAATGCTGGGAGTTTTTATAGCTGCTCAAACTAAAGAGATCCATTTGTGCACGATTTTTCAATACACCATCATGACCAGTAATTACGACAATATCAGGTTGAATTTGCGGCAGTAGTCGGTACAGCACATCAGCCATTTGGGACTCATGCACGTGAAGGCCATGAGAAGGAACATGCATCGTATTATACAACTGCATGCTCTTCTTTAAATAGTTTCCGTCACCGTCTAGATGAAGCACCTTTCCAGGCACCTCAAAAAATGGCTGGCTCTGCTGCATCGCATGCCGAATGTTATCCTCGTTCTCTAACGCCTGGCGTTCTCGCTCCGAATGCATACGTTTCAGCGAATCATTTACTTTAATTCGAACTTGCTGCACCGCTCTCGTTGATTCTGGATCACGTACAACCGACAGATCAGGAATCGGAGCATCCGCAAGCAATCGGTAGTCCGTGCCTTTCAGAATAGCAGTTTGTGATCGAACATCCTCAACCTTAAATAGCACGTCACCGCCATACGAATTGCGGACGACCAGGTCCCCTTGCTTCATGGGTAAATCACCTCTTCGTCTATCCTATGGGCGTTCGACGAGAAAGGTGTGTATTTTATGCTGAAACAACCTAAGCGCCCCAGCCGGCTTCCAGCATGCTGCGGCTAATTCGCGCAAATTCCTCAAGCGAGAGCGTCTCCCCGCGTCTAATGGGATCAATGTCGTTCTTTAGAAGCATCTCCGTCAGCGCCTCACGCCGCTCCTTGCCAACAAAAGCAGTCAAATTGTTCGCCAGTGTTTTCCGGCGCTGTGCAAAGCTGGCTTGGACGACACGGAAAAAATGATTCTCATCGGGCACATCGACAGCCGGCTTATCGCGCAGGGATAGCTTAATAACAGCCGAATCGACATTAGGCTGCGGTATAAACACCGTATGCGGCACCATACAAACGAGCTTAGGCACACAATAGTATTGCACAGCAACGCTTAAGCTTCCATATTCCTTGCCTCCTGGCTTTGCCGCCATCCGCTCAGCTACTTCCTTCTGAATCATGACAACAATATGCTCAAGCGGCAGACGCTCTTCAAGCAGCTTCATCAGAATCGGGGTGGTAACATAATAAGGAAGGTTGGCAACGACACTGACACCTGATACATCGGAAAATTGCTCCTTGAACAACGCCTTCAGATCAAGCTTCAGCACATCGCCATGAATAACCGTCGTATGCTCTTCATCAGCCAGTACCTCTTTTAAAATAGGAATTAGCCGATTATCGATTTCCACAGCCGTTACCTTGCCCGCAGATGCTGCTAGCCGCTGTGTGAGCGCGCCGATGCCAGGTCCAATCTCTAGGGCACCCTTTGTTTCGTCCAGCTCGGCAGCCGCAACGATATTATTTAAAATATTTTGATCGATTAGAAAGTTTTGACCTAAGCTTTTTTTGAAGGAGAAGCCGTATTTCGCAATGATCTCTTTGGTCCGTTTTGGCGTAGCCACCTCAATCGAGACTCGTTTCACCTTTTCCTTGCCCTGCTGCTCCAATTGCTCTTGCTCGCTCATCAGGCTATCCCTCCAGTTCCTTTTCCATTTGCCGATATGCCTCTGTAAATTCAGCCTTACTAATACGGAAGCTTGTACAACGCTTATAGAACTGCTTGCCGTTCGCATAGCCTATACCAAGAAGCTTGCCCATAACGAGGCGCCGATTAGACGCATCAGGATGTACAATTAAGCCTGCATCCATCAGATCCTCCCAGCTAATTTCTCCTGCCTCGTCCACTGACTCTGTGCGTAGCTCCGATAGTGCCGCTCGAATGGCCTCTGGACTCGCATTCTCAATGCCGATATCCCCTTTGTACATAGCCTTCTCCTGCGGCAAAAAGGCATGCTTGCACCCCGGCGCATGACGAGCCACTATTTTGCGGATACGTTCCCCTGCGTGATCTGGATCTGTAAAAATAATGATACCGCGACGCTCGTTCGCAAGTGCAATACGTTTAAGCACATCATTGCCTATAGCAGAACCGTTTGTCTCGATGGTATCTGCATCAACCGCTCGCTTTATTGCAACGGTATCATCTTTTCCTTCAACGACAATGATCTCTCTGATCATCAAGACCATTCCCTTCAGCCTTATTTTAAATATGCCCGCAAACATGCAAAAAGAAGAGGCGTGGCCTCTCCTTATGATGGCATATTTAATTGATAAATACGATAAGATGATGGTAACCCATTCATCAGCTCGCTGTAGGTTTATTAGGCCCTAACACGTAGACCGTATAGCCCTTCTTCCGGCCAAACTTATTTGCTGTTGCGTTGCTATCAAAGTATACATCGATTTTGTTGCCCTTAATCGCACTTCCCGTATCCTCTGCGCGACGGAAACCGATTCCTTCAATATAGACCCACCAGCCTATCGGAATAACCTTAGGATCGACCGCTATCGTCCGTCCCTCTTTTACTTTTGTGCCTGATGCTGTTACTCCATATTCCGGATGATCTTCATCCTTGCCTGTCGAAGCAACACCTGCCGAATAAGCAGTCAAAGTGACATTCTTAAGTGTAGTCTTTGCGTTAAACGTTACACCACTCTTTGTCAGTGTGGCAACGCTTGGACTTTTATTCGAGAGCACAGTTACTTTAGGCTCAGCCTTCTTCGTTCCGATCGCAATAACCTGATCCACCGCAGCCGCCTCAACGACCTTGTTGACCATTGTCTTCGAAATGAGAATTCCGTCCTCATACTGCTTCTCGATATGTTCTACAACAAGCCCTTCCTTACCTGTTTGCACGAGTTTTTCCTTACCCGCTTCCAGCGTAGGATCCTGCTTCTTCACGATAGAGAATGGCATGGTACGCTCGGTTTCAGAAACCTTCGTATCTACACGTACAACAGTTACCGTTAATTCCGTATCAACTGCCGTTTCAAGCGGAGGCACTACTTTATCTTGTTCACGAACTGGAATATTTAATTCCTCGATCGCTGCCTGCACTGTTCTCTCTGTCGTGTACACAGTAGAGGTCTTGCCATCAGCTTTCACAATTACCGGTATCGCATGAGTGACCTCAATACGATCTCCGTCCTTTATTGCCGCATTAAGCGGTATGGACACCTCATCATGTGGTCCAATTGCGATAGCTTGTTCATCCAGTAGGCGTTGCAGGACCCATTGCTTCGTTTCTACAATGGTTTCTTGTCCGTTCACTACTACGGAGACGCTTTTGACAGCCGTTCCGTACAACAACACCAAAAACATGAAAGTCATAGCGATTGAGATAATAGCACTCAAAAGAATCAAACGCAAGTTTTCACGCTTCCATCGCAATGCGAAAGACATGCTGGATGATCGTTTCCCATGGGTGTCCTTAACCTGGATTATTCCCACTTCATCGGTCCTCCTTCATAGCCCCGCCGCCAAGTGTTACGCATGATACAACTGACGCGACTATAGTATATTGGCGTGCAAGCACGCAATCCAGTACTGCTATCGATCCTCCCACCCCCATCTTTTAACCCTATGTCGACAAATTCCTGATTATTCGAAAATAAAAAGAAGCCGTCGACAGAGGATCTGTTTCGTGGCTTCCCGGTAGTTGCTCACACTGGGATACAGAAAAATGGATGCACGAGGTTGATCACTCTCTATAACGCTTACGAGGTTAGCTGTCGGGTTCGGGCAAGAGAGTCACCCTGTTCGTTACACAATGCTCATGGCAAAGGCTTCAAAATTCACCCCTGAAGAATTCATAATACGGTACAAAAAACCGTACTTGGTTCCCCCGCTCTCCGAATGGAGATTAAGCGCAAACTGGAAATCCAATACAAAATTTTAAAGCTCTGAGATGAATCATACCCTCATACGAGGGCAATTGTAAAGATACGATAAAAGACGATTTAAGCGAAAAAGGAGGATAAAGTCGGAATAATTAAGCGATAATCGCTATAAAAATCAGTTTTTACGCAATAAAGGTCTGTAATTCTCTTTATCCCTCACGTTTTCATACAATTCGAAAACATCTCTTCCCGTTTTCGGTCGTAATTGCACCTATTTCTTCTACCGTTTTGCCTAATAATTCTGCTGCCGTCTCTGCAACAAGGGACACATAAGCAGACTCATTTCGCTTCCCTCTGAACGGATGAGGGGACAAATACGGAGCGTCTGTTTCGATTAAAATTCGGTCGAGCGGAACCTGTTTTAATACCTCCTTGGGAACCCTTGCATTTTTGAATGTGACGGGTCCACCGAACGAAATATAGAAGTTCATATCCAAACATTGCTTAGCCGTTTCCGGACTGCCTGAGAAGCAATGCATGACCCCTCCAACCTCTGCTGCATTTTCTTCTCGGAGAATTCGAATAATATCCTCATGAGCATCACGATTATGAATGACAATAGGCTTGCCTACCTTGCGAGCAAGACGAATTTGTTCCCGAAAAACGCGCTGCTGAACATCCTTTGGTGACGTATCCCAGTGGTAGTCAAGTCCAATTTCCCCAATTGCTACCACTTTTTCATGTACGCAAAGCCGTTCAATCCAATCTAAGTCCTCTGGCTGCATATCAATGCTGTCTACCGGATGCCAACCAACTGCCGCATAGATAAAATCATACTTTTCTGCAAGCGCCATGGTTGTAGGGATCGTCTCACGGTTAAAACCAATATTAACGAGCATATGAATGCCCGCATCCTTAGCACGCTGTATGACCTCATCCCGATCTTCATCGAACTGATATGAATCTAAGTGTGTATGTGTATCAAAAAGTAATGTCATATTGGTGTAAGGCTCCTTTAGTTAAGTTTAAAAAGCTTTTTCATCGCTTCTGACAGCAGGTCAATATTTTTTTTGAGCGGCTCCTCCGGATAATACAAATGATACTCTCCTTGGTGAAGTCCCGTAATCGAGCGAACGATGTCGGATTTAGCAGATATTTCACTTACCTTATCCTCTGCGTCTAACAACAAAATCGGCGCTTTTTCTTTCTTTTCTCCCTCTTTTTTATCCGGTCGGTATACGTCATACGGAAGGTCGAACGGAAAATCAATCTCCATATGATAATCCGGATACATTCCTATAGAAGAAAGACAATCGCTGATCTCATTCAACTGCGCTTCATCAGGGTTATTTATCGTTATGTACTTATATAATCGGCGGTTGAGAAAACGATCGCATAGATCACTTAACAACAGATCCTTCTCCTCTGCCCATTGCATAAAAACCGTCTGAACAAGAGCTTCATCCAGTTTCAAATAATCTTCTACTGTCAGTGTATTATGAAGCAAAGCTACAAATGCTGTTGGCATCTTCCAGTTAAAAGCATAGCCACCCACACAAAGCTCCTGCGCTCTACGAAATATTTGGCGTAATATAATTTCAGAGCTTCTGGTAACGGGATGGAAATAAATTTGCCAATACATTTGATAGCGCGACATTAAATAATGCTCAACGGCATGCATACCGCTCTCTTTGACGACAATTTGCCCCTTATAGGGACGCAATACCCGTAAAATCCGTTCCAGATCAAACGTTCCATAATTCACACCGGTGAAATAAGCATCTCGCAGCAAATAATCCATTCGATCAGCATCCATTTGACTGGATATGAGACTAACCACAATCGGCTTTGGATACGTCTTTTGAATAACTGCTGCTACCTGCGCAGGGAACTGCTCTGAAACAGCTCTCAGCACCCGATTAATTTCCGTATTCTCAAGAATGATTTTACAAGTCCATTCCTCATGATCCGTGTCGAAAACCTCTTCTAAGGAGTGGGAGAATGGACCGTGGCCGACATCATGCAGAAGTGCTGCGCAAAGTGAGACCAGTCTCTCTTCCACAGGCCAATCGGGATAGTCATTTCGTTCAAATTGGGATATTATTTTACGCGTAATTTCATATACGCCAAGCGAGTGTGAAAATCGGCTGTGCTCTGCACCGTGAAAAGTCAAATAGGACGTTCCTAACTGACGTATTCTACGTAAACGCTGAAACTCTTTTGTGTTAATCAAATCCCAAATCGTCTGGTCTTGTACATAGATATAATTATGGACAGGATCTTTGAAAACCTTCTCCTCGGTCAGCTGTTCCTTCATCGTCTCTCTACTCCTTTGTTCATATTTTCGACACAAACAATGAAACTT
This sequence comes from Paenibacillus sp. FSL H8-0548, assembly GCF_038630985.1. Taxonomy (NCBI): domain Bacteria; kingdom Bacillati; phylum Bacillota; class Bacilli; order Caryophanales; family Paenibacillaceae; genus Paenibacillus; species Paenibacillus sp. FSL H8-0548. The sequence continues at coordinate 25,700 of NZ_CP152049.1, read as the reverse complement.
ATGTCGAATAGTGTCGTAATTTAGTTTCCAAAATGTCGAAGCTGTTGTATTCTATTACAGAGTAATATGACCCTTGTATCTAGTCAAACACTTAACCTACCAGCTCTTTTAGAGTGATTTATTAGTTGACTATTATGGTAAACGTTGGTATTATTATATTCATAAAAGTAAAAACTATGTCGAACGATGACGAAACACATTTTGAGAGGGGCAATAATAGATTATGATGAAATCTACTGGGATTGTTCGTAAAGTTGATGAACTAGGACGGGTTGTTATTCCAATTGAATTGCGCCGTACACTTGGTATAGGCGAAAAGGATGCACTTGAAATCTACGTTGATGGCGAGCGCATTATGTTGAAAAAATACGAGCCTGCATGTATCTTCTGTGGCAATGCAGAGAACGTATCCTATTTCAAAGGTAAAATTGTTTGTCATGTTTGTTTATCAGAAATGCCAACACCTGTGACAAAATAAAAAAAATCAGTTATAATATATTTATGAACTCATTAATTCTAACCTTTTTAATACTCCTTGAAACCTTCCTGCGCTTAAACCCGGCCAGGAAGGTCTTTTTTTTGTCTTTTTTATCTATACATACCCTTATTATCTATTTACCTCATTATATACATCCCGCTTCGGCAGCCCGCGATCTACGGCAACCAGCTTAATAGCTTCCTTCCGGTCATATTGCTCCTCATAATGAGCGACATGAGCATCAAGACTAAGCTCTGACCACCACTCAGCTGCTATTGGCTGTTCACTTGCCCCAATCCCCTCAGACCCTTCCACTACGATACAGAACTCTCCGAGTGGTGGATGCTCTGCAAACCATTCTATACATTCTGAAACACGCCCGCGAACGGCCTCCTCGTGACGTTTCGTCAGCTCTCTCACACAAGCGATTGAACGGTCGCCCAAGCTTTCCTGAAGTACTTCAAGTGTTTTGGTTATACGATGAGGTGACTCATAAAATAGAAGGGTTCCTTTTTGCGCCTGCATGTCCTTCAACCACTTTAATAACGATTTTCGTTCACGGGGAGGAAACCCGGCGAATAAAAAGCGCTCCGTTGGCAAGCCAGACATAATGAGTGCCGACAAGGCAGCATTCGCACCAGGGATTGGAATAACGGGGATATCATTCTCAACAGCTTCTCTTACGAGGTCAGCACCAGGATCAGAAATAGCCGGAAGCCCGGCATCACTGACTAATGCAATCGATTGTCCCTCAAGCAGCAGCCTAATTAGCTCAGGTCCACTAGCACGCTTGTTATGTTCATGATAGCTAACGATGCGAGTACCGATTTCAAAGTGGGTAAGCAGCTTCCGCGTTTGCCTCGTATCCTCTGCCGCAATCAGCTCCACTTCCTTTAACGTGCGTATTGCACGGAAGGTCATGTCCTCCAAGTTTCCAATAGGTGTTGCAACTAAATACAGACTTCCAGGCATTCCGCTTGCAGTATCCGCGAAGCTTTTCTGTACATTCAAACGATCTGCACCCCATTCTCATACACCATAATCGGTGGAAGCAGCTTAATATCAGGCTTCCCATCACGAATGGCTTCTATTAATACCATATTAGCCTCTGCCTTCGCATGAGGATGAACAAACTGAATCCGTTTCGGCTCCAGCCTCCATTTACGCATCGTCTCCACAATATCAAGCAAACGTGAAGGACGATGAACCATCGCTACTTTCCCGCCAGGCCGGACTAACCGTGAGCACGCCTCAGCGACATCCTCCAGCGTGCAATGGATCTCATGTCTAGCAATTGCATAATGCTCATTTTCGTTCTGCTCTCCTGCCGTTATCGGCATATAGGGAGGATTGACTGTTACCGCATCATAAACACCATTACCCGCAATTTTCGGAAAAAGCTTCAAATCCTGCTCAATAACGTTAATCTGTTCCGTCAATTGATTGAGCGCAACGCTTCTTCTCGCCATATCCGCTAATCTAGGTTGAATTTCAACTGCATCAATTTGTGCTTTCGTTCGTGTAGTGAGAAGCATTGGAATAACGCCGTTGCCAGAACATAAGTCGACAATACGACCATACTTCGGCACGCTAGCAAAGCGTGAGAGCAGTACTGCATCAAGCGAAAAGCTGAATACCTCCCGACTTTGTATAATCTTCAAGCCTGATACTGTCATTAAGTCATCAAGGCGTTCATTTTCTGCTAAAATTATTTGTTCCGACACGATTTAAGCCGCTCCTTTTTCCTTTGTTCATCATGATTTCGTTCCATTCATACTTATCTACGAATAAAAATACCGCCCTTTGCGGCAAGGACGGCATGTCGAGACGGATTCCACTATTTATTTAGAAAGGATAGACAGAACAAACAGTCACCCTCCGTCCGCAAATGCCCGTAATATACGTTGCAAATGTGGAATCCTTCATGATACAACCGGGTCAAATTATCGTGGCCTTCCCCAATAGCTACGCTTGAATCTACAAACACGTTGTCTATTAAGGGCTGTACCTCTTGAACCGCTCCCGATTTTTTACCTTTGCTTGGCGCTTTGTCAACCTCACGCTCCAGCTCTGCTTCTCTCTTAAACAACTGACGCAGCTGATTGTTCTCTTCACTTAGACGCTTGTTATCCTCGAGCAGCTCTTTTACCTTCTGCTTCAATTCTGTAAGCTCCTTATGAAAGACTCCTACTTGATTATCCAGCTCGTCCATCTTCGCAAAAATATTGTTCTTCTCCAAGTTCCCACCCCAGAGCTTCAAGCGCAAGTGCAACCTCACTCGTGACAGTTACACTGTGCCGCTTATTTGATGACGACATCATCCATCGACAGTTCTTTCGGTTTACCTGGTGTATCAAATAGCTGTACATACACGCTTTTGGTGGATGTGTTAATACCAGTAACTTTACCTTCACCATATGAGGTAACAACGAATTTGCCGATGGCCGGTAATTCTTCACGAATACTTTCGTAATTGTCATGCTCATATTTCAAGCAGCACATGAGACGACCACATAATCCTGAGATCTTCGTAGGATTAAGCGAAAGGTTCTGATCCTTAGCCATCTTGATGGACACCGGTTCAAAATCTCCCAGCCAAGAAGAGCAGCATAGCACCCGTCCACAAGGACCAATACCACCGAGCATCTTCGCTTCGTCACGAACCCCGATTTGCCTGAGCTCGATTCTAGTCCGGAATACGCTTGCCAGATCCTTAACGAGTTCACGAAAATCAACTCGGCCCTCTGCTGTAAAGTAAAATATAATTTTATTGCGGTCAAACGTAAATTCGACGTCAACAAGCTTCATACGAAGCTCATGACCCTTTATTTTCTCAAGACAAGTAGAGAACGCATTTTTGGCTGCTGCACGATTTTCATCCACAACCTTCGCGTCAACATCACTTGCAATGCGAATCACTTTCTTAAGAGGAAGAACGACATCCGATTCACCGACTTGCTTCTGTCCCACCACCACTTTACCATATTCGATACCGCGTGCTGTTTCAACAATAACATGTTGCTCCTTATCCACGGGATGCTCGACCGGATCAAAGTAATAGATCTTGCCCGCTTTCTTAAAGCGAACACCGATGACATTATACAAGAATTAGCCCTCCTGTAAGTTTACCAATAGTTGCTCAAATGCGAGCTGAGGCGTAACATTTGCGCGCATACGCTTACTCGCTTCCAACGTATGCTCTATGCAGGACACCCAGCCTGCGATCGATCGATTAAAAGCATGCTTGCCTATCCATTCCAACTGATCTATAAAAACGATGTTGTCCTGCCTTCCGGCCTGGAACTGTATCAAATCTTTAAACCATATAACTAATAACGACAACAGCAATTGAATATGCTCCACTAAATCTGTTTTAAAAAGCTGTTGTCCAGCAGTGATCATCGCCGCGGTGAATCGGGTCAAACTCTCCTTGCCTAATTGTATCACTAGGGTTCTGATTTCTGCAAATTGATTCTGCTCAAGAAATTTTCGCGCACCATCTAATCCTGATGTTAAATGTACAACAGTTCGGGCTAAAGTTGACGGTGCACCCTCATTAATTAAAATTTGCAGCATACTCTCCGGCGACATCGGCAAAAAAGGTACCCACTGCGTTCGAGATCGAATGGTAGGGAGCACTGCTTGTCCATTATCAGTAATCAATATAGCGACAACAGGCGATAACGGCTCTTCCAAAAATTTCAATAGGCTATTCGCCGCTTGCAGCGTCATTTTGTCCGCTTGCTCAATCATATAAATTTTTCGCTTCATACCGCTGTTTCGATAAGACAAGTCTTTCTGCAACTCGCGAATTTGGTCGATTTTTATCGATTGGCCATCAGGTACAATAATCGTTAAGTCGGTTTGGTTACCGTGCTTAAACTTTCTGCACTCCAAGCATTCTCCGCATGCGTCAGCACCGTCTTCGGTGCAGAACAATGCTTTAGCAAATTCGCGTGCCATCGCCACGCGGCCGGTTCCTGAAGGCCCATTAAACAAATATGCGTGAGAAATTTTACCACTTTCCAGCGCATGCTTTAATATTTTTTGAGCTTTCCATTGCCCTGTAATTTGTTCAAGGCTCATAACGGTTCCTAACCTTTCCCTGCTCGCTTCTCATTAGAATAATAAATTAATAAGAAGACCCCGTATTTCACCGATCTTGTTAAGCAAGTCGATTTTTCCTTGCTCGCTATCGAGCAATTCCTCGGCCATTGCGATGAGTGTTTCGTCAATCTCATCCAGCAGTTTATATCTTTTTATACGCCCTCTGCGATCAAACCCTTTAATTTCTTTAAGAACGACACCACGTCTGACCGTATCCTCCAGAAACTGCTTAATCATCTGACGATAGATTTTGAGCTCGCGAACGGTCATTATTTTAGCAAGGCGCTCACCCTGCTTCTGAATATCCTGCAGCTTCTGCTGCAGCTGCTCTTGTGTGCGATTAGCCTCTTGTTGAAACATGACATCTGAAAAGTTTCTCTGTTGAACTTTATTTGTCGAAGTGTCATTGCTAGCTCTATTTTGTCCCAGTGGCCGAAAACCTTGGTCAATTTTCATTTTATGTCACACCCAATCAGAAATGCTCAAAGCGTTCAACTGGAATTACGAATACAGCTGCCCCGCCTACCTGTACCTCGACAGGAAATGGGATGTAGGAATCGGTTGAGCCGCCCATAGGCGATACGGGAGTAACCAATTGATCACGCACCTTGCAATTGGAATTGATGACTTGCAGTACCTCATGTACCCGCTCATCTTCAATACCTATCATGAAGGTGGTGTTTCCAGCTCTCAAAAATCCGCCTGTACTTGCCAGCTTTGTTGCTCTAAAGCCTTCACGTACAAGCGAGTTCGACAGTCGGTTGCTATCCTTATCTTGAATAACCGCAATTACTAATTTCATCTTCATTCCTCCTGGACTACTATTAGAATAGGTTATTGAGAGCTTGCTCATTGTAACTCACCTTGTAGAATCTTCCGTAGAAGCTCATTCATGTCTACCACAAAATAAGCCTATACATTAAAGTTTGACATCGGTTGCAAAAAATCCTGCAAAACGCTCATCAATTGCTGTTAAAACGTCATGAAATACCAGTTTTGGACTTTGTTCCGCATTTATCAGCGTAATTCGCTCCGGATATTGCTGCAGAAGCATTAAATATCCTTCCCTCACCTTTTCATGAAAGGAATGTTTCTCAAGATCTAACCGATTGATCTCTCTTTCTGCTGCCTGTGCAATTCGGCTCAAGCCTACTTCAGGAGACACATCCATATATAGGGTCAAATCAGGCATTAGATCCTGGATTGCAAACTGATTAATAGCCCATACCTCTTCCATCCCAAGTCCGCGTGCATGGCCCTGATAAGCTAGACTGCTGTCAACGAAACGATCGCATATCACAATTTTGCCTTCCTCTAATGCGGGTAACACCTTTTCCACTAGATGCTGCCTTCTCGCAGCAGCATAGAGCAGCGCTTCTGTTCTGCCGTCCATCGTCACATGCTGACGATCCAATATAACGGCACGTATTTTCTCTGCTATCGGAATTCCTCCAGGCTCCCTCGTCGTAATGACCGATTTTCCCCTTTGAAGCATCTTATTCGAAAGCAACTCAATTAGTGTCGATTTGCCGGCTCCTTCGCCGCCTTCTATAGTAATGAATACACCTTTTCTCAAACCAAGGCTGCTCCTAACATTTATGTTAACTATACTTTCTTCTATATTAACAAAGCCTTTCAGCCTTGTACAATGAAGAATTGTTTACCATTAATAATTCCTCTGCCGCTTCCACTTATCACTCAAAAACAGATATTGTAGTCATTCCGACATCTTCCGCACCTTGAAATTTCGCACCATTTTCAGCCAAATACTGGATTTGCGCAATAACTTCAGCTGATATTCTCTCTCCGGGATACAGAATTGCAATTCCCGGCGGATAGGGTATGACCATTTCTGCCGACATTTTTGTCTCTGCTGCTTCTAATGGCATACGCTTTTTTGCTTGGTTATTAAATAAATTCCTTCCAAAGGAGACAGGCTCAGAGCTTGTTAACGCAAGGACTTTCATCGCATCCGGTTGTTTTTTTGCCGCTAGCTTCTCTCCACTATTCTGGTTGCCAAATGATTCAACCGCTTTTTGGAGCCTTTGCGTATCATTTATTGATGTTTCAATTCCAAATACTAAAACTACATACCGGGGGTCTGCCATCTCTGCGAAGCATCCATATTGCTCAAACTGCTTCTGAAGCTCATAGCCCGTCCGCTGACCGCTGCTATCGTACAATACGATGCGTAGTGGGTCTATAAGAAGCTCACTCCCCCTATCCCCCACAGTGTTTAGCTCTCGTATTGTCGTTGATTGCTCCCTCAGCCACCGGCGAAAAGCGTTTGCCGAGGCTGTACTTTTCTCGAACAAGGCTGGTCCTAACGTATCAATCATTGCTCGGGAAATATCAATCGAGGCAAGAATAGGAAATGAAGGACTTGAGCTTTGAATCATTGCTAACGACTCACGAAGTGAAGGAATAGGTATTCTATCTCCTTGCACGTGAAGAAGGGCACCCATCGTTAAGGTTGGCAGCGTCTTATGTGCTGATTGCACGACTGCATCTACACCCTCAGATAAAGCGGACCTAGGAAACGAAGGATGGAAGCCATAGTGCGCACCATGCGCTTCATCAACTAGGATAGGGATATGGTGATCGTGAACAGCCTGAGCGTATGGCCCTAGCTTTACACCCATCCCATAATAATTCGGATTTGATAAAAAAACAGCCTTTGCTTCTGGATATAAGATAAGTGCCTCTTTCACCTGCTCTATGCTAGGTATTGTAGCCAATCCTGAATGTACATCTATTTGCGGGGATAAGAAGACAGCCCTTGCTCCTGCAAGCCTTAAGCCGTTTAGAACCGATTTGTGTACATTACGCTGAACAATGATCATATCATCCGGCTCACAGAGCGCTAACAGCAAAGCAATATTGCCAGAAGTACTGCCTCCCACTAGAAAAAAGGTTTCCTCTGCGCCAAACGTTTTTGCGGCTAATTGCTGTGCTTCCTTTATAGATGCTTCAGGATGATGCAAATCATCGGTCGTTGAAAGCTCAGTGACATCAATCTGCATCAATTTATGAAAATACTCAAATGGATTATAGATTGGGTCGTTTATACCTAATGATTGCTTTAATGCTTCTCCATTATGATGTCCTGGTACATGAAAGCTAACTGGCTCACTCGATGCATGATTATGCAGTGCTTCAAAGAGCGGCGCAAAAAAAGGCTTCATTATAATAGGTCATTCCTTTCAACTAAATATCCTCGTTTCGCAGTACTTCTATTGTACCCGAAAAAGAATACAAAAAAAGAGCAGCTTCTGTTATCAGAATCTGCTCAAGCATTTTCGCCAAGAAATATTTGCTTCATTTGATGAATGAAAAAGGGGTATTTCGCATCCTTCACATCTGTTCGCACCATTTCCTCTTCACAGGTCTCGCATATAAAGCCAGACACCACTCGAATCCCCTGTCCTTCAGCCTTTTGTTCATTGCAAATATTGCATTTATGCTCGCGATTATCGTTCATGGCAATCCCCGCTTTCTCTTCGATCCTATATAGCTATTATTATTGCACATAGTCTATCTATTTATACTTGTTTCATAGCAGATTTCAAATATTTATATATCCTATGCTGCATATAGGCTTATGGTTACTACAGATCCAAAATGTTTCACTGAAACTATGGACAGATGACAAACAAATGCCGATATAGTTATGGAGAGTTACTGTAATCAAGGGCGGAAGGACGTTTCCAAATGCGTAACAAACTATCTGATCAACAAAATGCTACGATATATCAATACCAGCTGGTCAAACGCACAATCATTCGCCCAGAACTCATTCAGAGTCATTTGCTCATTGCAGCGATCCTGCTAGCTTTTCAAATGCTCATGTATCAAATGGATGGATTGTTCTCATGGCTATTCGGCTTTGCAGTCGTACAAATTATTCATATCGTTATTATACTTCTAACCTTTATCCGTGTAGATGAAGCAGTGGATCGAAAATGGGTCTGGCGAATAACACCACCTTGGATTGGCTTTAAACCAGCTAACGATATTAAGCTGCAGCTATTCCGCCGTGTCCATCGCCATATGTTCTGGATAGGCCTCTGCTCTATTGCTCTTCTCTATCCTTGGATTAAGGAATCGTTAATGATCAGCATTGTCAGCTGGCATTTATGGCTGCTGATGCCGCGCATGCTCCTCTCCTACTCCTTTCGTAAGGAACGGAAAGACGGTGTCCTTCGCCTTGAATCTAGAGAAGCATCATACTACCACCGTTAACAAAAACGCCTTAGATGCTCGTATAGAGCACCTAAGGCCTTTGTTTGTTTATTCACTTGAAACAAACAAAAAACCTATCGCATAACATGCGATAGGTCTCTCGTGCTTGGCGACGTCCTACTCTCCCAAGACCCTGCGGTCTAAGTACCATTGGCGCTGGAGGGCTTAACGGTCGTGTTCGGTATGGGAACGCGTGGTTCCCCTCCGCCATCGCCACCAAACGTAGCGTGTTGCACGCTGAAAACTGGATACGAAAGGTAGGTTTGCTGAAAACCTGTTCTGCTGCTGTCTACCGGATGTATGGGTCACAGTAAACGTGTTTAGGATAAGCCCTCGACCGATTAGTATTCGTCAGCTACACACATTGCTGTGCTTCCACCCCGAACCTATCAACCTCGTCGTCTTCAAGGGGTCTTACATACTGGGAAATCTCATCTTGAGGGGGGCTTCGCGCTTAGATGCTTTCAGCGCTTATCCCGTCCGTACTTGGCTACCCAGCGGTGCTCCTGGCGGAACAACTGGTACACCAGCGGTACGTCCATCCCGGTCCTCTCGTACTAAGGACAGCTCCTCTCAAATTTCCTGCGCCCGCGACAGATAGGGACCGAACTGTCTCACGACGTTCTGAACCCAGCTCGCGTACCGCTTTAATGGGCGAACAGCCCAACCCTTGGGACCTACTTCAGCCCCAGGATGCGATGAGCCGACATCGAGGTGCCAAACCTCCCCGTCGATGTGGACTCTTGGGGGAGATAAGCCTGTTATCCCCAGGGTAGCTTTTATCCGTTGAGCGATGGCCCTTCCATTCGGTACCACCGGATCACTAAGCCCGACTTTCGTCCCTGCTCGACTTGTAGGTCTCGCAGTCAAGCTCCCTTATGCCTTTGCACTCTGCGAATGATTTCCAACCATTCTGAGGGAACCTTTGGGCGCCTCCGTTACATTTTAGGAGGCGACCGCCCCAGTCAAACTGTCCACCTGACACGGTCCCCGAACCGGTTTCACGGTTCTAGGTTAGAACTCCGATACGATCAGGGTGGTATCCCAACGGTGCCTCCACACAAGCTGGCGCTCATGCTTCGTAGGCTCCCACCTATCCTGTACAGATCGTACCAAAGTTCAATATCAAGTTACAGTAAAGCTCCATGGGGTCTTTCCGTCTTGTCGCGGGTAACCTGCATCTTCACAGGTATTAAAATTTCACCGGATCTCTCGTTGAGACAGCGCCCAAGTCGTTACGCCATTCGTGCGGGTCAGAATTTACCTGACAAGGAATTTCGCTACCTTAGGACCGTTATAGTTACGGCCGCCGTTTACTGGGGCTTCGGTTCACAGCTTCGGGTTACCCCTAACCGCTCCCCTTAACCTTCCAGCACCGGGCAGGCGTCAGCCCGTATACTTCGCCTTACGGCTTCGCACAGACCTGTGTTTTTGCTAAACAGTCGCTTGGGCCTTTTCACTGCGGCCCCCTCGGGCTATAAACCCTACCGAGGCACCTCTTCTCCCGAAGTTACGAGGTCATTTTGCCGAGTTCCTTAACGAGAGTTCTTCCGCGCGCCTTAGCATACTCTGCTCGCCTACCTGTGTCGGTTTGCGGTACGGGCACCTAGATCTCACTAGAGGCTTTTCTTGACAGCCGGAGTACATGACCTTCGCTACTGTAATTTTCGCTCCCCATCACAGCCCAGCCTTATAGTGTGCGGATTTGCCTACACACTAGCCTCACTGCTTAGACGGACTATTCCATCAGTCCGCGTCACTGCCCTTCTGTGTCACCCCATTGCTCAAACAATCTTCGGTGGTACAGGAATTTCAACCTGTTGTCCATCCACTACGCCTTTCGGCCTCGCGTTAGGTCCCGACTTACCCTGAG
>NZ_CP152049.1:0-10000 GCF_038630985.1 Paenibacillus sp. FSL H8-0548 | reverse complement strand
AATATGCTTTGCAGTAATGTATCAGCTGGAGCCTTATGATGCTAGCCCCAGCTGCATTCACTATTGTTATTCGATTGGTGTTTCTCCGCCTTCTACCTCTTCATCCTCATCAAGCACATCATTTTCTTCACTGCGTGCGACACGGGTAACCGTAGCAACCGTATCGTCCTCGCGTGTATTAATGAGTTTTACCCCCTGCGTGTTCCGGCCCATCGTTGAGATGCCTTCCATGCTGGTACGGATCATTGTGCCCGATGCGGTCATGATCATAAGGTCCTCATCGTTCTCAACAACCTTGAGGGATACGATCGGTCCGTTTTTGTCCGTTACGTTAAGCGTCTTGATTCCTTTACCGCCGCGATTTTGGATACGGTAGTCTACCACAGGGGTTCTCTTGCCGTAACCATTAGAGGTTACAATCAAAATATCCTTCTCTGGTACGATTACGTCCATATCAATAACGATATCGTTATCATCAAGTTGAATCCCCTTGACTCCAGTCGCGGAACGTCCCATTGAGCGGACATCCTGCTCTGAGTAACGAATGGACATCCCTTGAGCCGTCCCCATAATAATTTCCTGGTTGCCGTCAGTCAGCTTCACGCCTATTAAATCATCATCCTCACGAAGCGAGATCGCTATTAAGCCGACCTTACGGATGTTGACATAATCATCAAGCGGAGTCTTTTTGACAACCCCTTGCTTCGTAGCAAAGAACAAGAAATGCTCGGAGTCGAATTCCTGCACAGGGATGACCGCATTGATCGTCTCACCTTGTTCAATTTGAATAAGGTTGATAATCGGCGTTCCACGCGCAGTACGATTCAGATCAGGAATCTCATAGGCCTTGAGCTTATACACCTTTCCTTTGTTCGTAAAGAACAACAGGTAATGATGCGTATTAGATACAAAGAGATGCTCGACGAAATCGTCATCCTTCGTGCCCATGCCGACAACACCTTTACCGCCGCGCTTCTGGCTGCGGTAAGTTCCGACTGGCAAACGCTTGATATAGCCCGAGTGGGTAATAGAGATGATAACATCCTCACGTGGAATAAGATCCTCGTCCAGAATTTCTTCATCGCTAGCCATTAACTCCGTGCGTCGTTCATCGCCAAAACGTTCCTTCAGCTCTGCAAGCTCTGTGCTGATAATATCAAGCACAAGCTGCTCATCGGCTAGAATAGCCTTATATTCAGCAATTTTACGCATAAGCTCTGTGTATTCCGCTTCAATTTTGTCTCTTTCCAGTCCAGTTAGACGCTGGAGGCGCATATCCAAAATGGCCTGTGCTTGCTCGTGAGAAAGAGAAAATCTCGTAATCAATCCTTCACGTGCTTGGTCTGCTGTCTGAGATCCACGGATTAAGGCAATTACCTCATCCAAATGGTCAAGCGCGATACGCAAGCCCTCTAAAATATGGGCTCTAGCTTCAGCCTTCTTCAGCTCAAATTCCGTGCGTCGACGAATAACTACGATTTGATGCTGCAAATAATGATAGAGCATGTCACGGATATTAAGCGTCTTCGGCTCGCCATTTACGAGGGCAAGCATATTGATACCAAAGTTTGTTTGCAACTGCGTATGCTTGAAGAGATTGTTCAGCACGATGTTTGGATTCACATCTCGGCGAAGCTCTATAACGACACGCATACCATTGCGATCTGATTCATCGCGCAGATCCGTGATACCCTCGAGCTTCTTCTCACGAACCAGCTCTGCAATTTTTTCAACCAAACGCGCTTTAATGACTTGATAAGGCAGCTCATGCACAATAATACGAGCTTTGCCGTTATTGTCCTCAATTGTCGCACGTGCACGCATCGTTACTGAACCTCGTCCAGTTAAATAGGCTTGCCTAATGCCCTGACGACCCATTACAAAACCAGCGGTCGGGAAATCCGGGCCCTTAATATAATCCATGAGCTCAACTGGCGTAATATCAGGATTTTCGATTAATGCTTGTACACCATCAATAACCTCGTTTAGATTATGAGGCGGAATATTGGTAGCCATACCTACAGCAATCCCTGTAACTCCGTTTACAAGCAAGTTGGGATAGCGGGCTGGCAAAACCACTGGCTCTGATTCTTCGCCATCGTAGTTCGGTATAAAATCAATTGTGTCTTTATTGATATCACGCAATAGCTCCATGGCTATCTTCGAGAGACGCGCCTCTGTATAACGCATGGCAGCAGCGCTGTCACCATCAACCGATCCAAAGTTTCCGTGTCCATCGACGAGCATATAACGCATGGAGAAGTCCTGTGCCATCCGCACCATGGATTCATATACAGCTGTATCACCATGCGGGTGATACTTACCGATAACTTCCCCAACAATCCTTGCGGATTTCTTGTGGGGCTTATCTGGTGACATGCCTAGTTCAGACATTGCAAACAAAATACGACGATGCACAGGCTTTAGACCATCCCTAACATCGGGAAGAGCACGGCTTACAATGATACTCATTGCGTAATCCATAAATGAATCCCGCATCTCTGTACCAATGTCCCGCTCTCTTATAGATACACGTTGTTCTTCCGCCATGATTTACCTCCCTGACGCCATCTATAGCTACTCTTAAATCACAATAACTCTTATATTACTTTCTCAAAAAGCGGGCATATAAACCTTTTTGGCCCATGCTTTTGGAATTCTTTAAAATCTCGCATCATTTGTTATCAAAAATAGGTGATTTGCCGCTCTCCATACACGAAAATCTGCCATAAAATAAACAGACCCAACTTTTATTATACCACTCAATTCCAAGTCTGTCTCCTGCATCATTTGAAACCCTCAACAGGAAAAAAGCAATACGAGAGGAGAAAAATCGTGAGCATTCAACGCATTAAGAGTAAGTGGGCAAAAACAAAAATAATGCTTCGATCTGATTATCTGCGCCAATACATGCCCTCTACAAAGCTGTTCGGACGCAGCAGCCTCCAATCAATGCTGAGACAGTATGGCATGGTTTACGTCAAACCGATAAACGGTACCTTTGGAAAAGGGGTCATTCGTGTAGAACGAACGACGGTACCCTCGCTCGGCTACCGTTACCAGCTCGATACAAAGATCAAGTTTTATTCCACTTTCGAACAGCTTTACAAAGGGATAATGAAACAAAAGAAAAAACGCCGCTATATCGTTCAAAAAGGAATTCATCTGCTGCGCCATTTGAACCGGCGCTTCGACATTCGCGTCATGGTCCAAAAAAATCCGCATAATGTGTGGGAGGCTACCGGCATAATCGGCCGACTCGCCCATCCTGGAAAAATCGTAACCAACTATCACAGCGGCGGTACGCCAATGTCACTTGAGAGGCTTATGGGTGATCATACTACCCTATCCGAACTTGCATCCTTCAAAAACCGATTAAGAAAGCTTAGCATATCCATTGCTAATCAATTGCAATCTGCTTATCCGAGAATAAAAGAGCTTGGTGTCGACATTGCCGTCGATGCAACGCTGCATCCTTGGATACTCGAAGTGAATACATGCCCAGACCCTTTTATCTTTCGCAAGCTTCCTGACCAAGTCGTCTTCCAAAGGGTTTACCGCTACGCCGTTCATTATGGACGTTTCAAAAAAAGAAACAGTCGTCCATAATGGGCGACTGCTTCTTAGCAGTACATGACTTCTTAGAAATCTAGATTCGTGACATATCTCGCATATTTCTGGATAAATTCACGACGCGGTTCTACGTTATCGCCCATAAGTGTATCAAACATCACATCAGCTTCAATCGCATCGTCGATCGTTACCTGCAGCATAGTCCGACTTTCGGGATCCATCGTCGTTTCCCACAGCTGAGTTGCGTTCATTTCCCCGAGTCCTTTATAACGTTGAACGTTAACCTTAACGCCTTCACCAAACTCAGCGATGATACGGTCCCGTTCCTTTTCGGTTTGCGCGTAACGAATAACCTTATTCCGTTCAACCTTGAAGAGCGGTGGTTGAGCAATATAAATATAGCCTGCATCAATAATTTGGCGCATATAGCGATAGAAGAACGTCAGCATCAGCGTGCGAATATGAGCGCCATCCACGTCGGCATCGGTCATAATAACGATTTTGTGATAACGCGCCTTAGCTAAATCAAAATCATCGCTTATGCCCGTGCCAAGCGCAGTAATAATCGTTCTGATCTCAGCATTGCCGAGAATACGATCAAGTCTCGCCTTCTCTACGTTCAAGATTTTTCCGCGCAGCGGCAATATGGCTTGGAAGTGACGATCACGTCCTTGCTTTGCAGAGCCGCCTGCAGAGTCACCTTCTACGATGTAAAGCTCACTGATGGAAGCATCCTTCGATGAGCAGTCGGCAAGTTTACCTGGCAGTGATCCAACTTCAAGCGCGCTCTTGCGACGAGTCAGTTCACGAGCTTTGCGCGCGGCTTCACGTGCACGAGCAGCCTGCAGCCCCTTCTCTACAATTTTCCGAGATACCGCAGGATTCTCCTCTAGGAATTCCTGCAGTTTCTCGGCAAAGAAGGATTCTACAATCCCGCGCACTTCACTGTTGCCAAGCTTAGTTTTCGTTTGTCCTTCGAATTGCGGCTCAGGTATTTTGACAGAAATGATCGCCGTTAACCCTTCACGAACATCATCACCGGAGAAATTCGATTCATTATCTTTGATTAGGCTAGCCTTACGGCCATAATCATTAATTATTCGTGTCAATGCACTCTTAAAGCCGGACTCATGCGTACCGCCTTCATGTGTATTGATATTATTCGCAAATGAATGAATGTTTTCCGTATAGCTGTCGTTATATTGCAACGCGACCTCTACATGGATATGGTCCTTTGAACCTTCCACATAGATCGGCTGCTCATGAAGAGCATCGCGAGTACGGTTCAAATATTTGACGAACTCAATAATACCGCCCTCGTACTTAAACGTGTTTGATATATTTGTCCGCTCATCTGTAAGCACAAGCTCAATGCCTTTATTCAAAAATGCAAGCTCACGGATGCGAGACTGCAATATCTCATAATCAAACTCTCTTGTTTCCGTAAAAATTTCGCTATCAGGCGTAAATGTAACTTGCGTACCTGTTTCAGTAGCCTCACCTATAACCTTAATGTCATACTGAGGCGCACCTTTGCGGTATTCTTGCTGATAGATCTTGCCTTCACGTTTTACTTGAACAATGACGAGCTCGGACAACGCGTTCACAACGGATACGCCGACCCCGTGCAAGCCCCCGGATACTTTATAGCCTTCACCGCCGAACTTACCACCTGCATGCAAAACAGTCATAACGACTTCTAGCGTCGATATTTTCAGTTTTGCATTCTCGCCTACGGGAATTCCGCGTCCATTATCAATAACGGTAACGCTGTTATTCTCATGCACGATAACTTCGATTCTCGAACAATAACCGGCCAGAGCCTCATCAATACTGTTATCGACAACCTCCCATACGAGATGGTGAAGACCTTTTCCACTAGTCGAGCCAATGTACATCCCCGGACGTTTGCGTACTGCCTCTAATCCTTCCAGAACCTGTATCTGACTCTCGTCATACGTATGCTGCTCCAAAGACATGCAACTTCACTGCTCCTCTCAACTGCTGTTCCTGATCGCCTTCACTCTAGCCATTTGCCGCAAAATGATGGGCACGTTTCTTGAGCGTAGAGGATGAAATAGGCGAATAATATATTTTCTGCTTTGTTACAACGATCGATTTCGGCTCTTCCTCGCCTATCGTTTCAACGTCCTTACGCTTGCGTGCTCCCGCAACGAATTGCTTGGATAGTTTAGAGGACTGCTCGATGGAAATATCAAATATGGCCACCAGCTCTGCAGCACGAATTATTTTCTCACCGCCCAAATGGATGTACATGTCCTCTTCCTCACCTCTCCTATTGGCACCCTTAACGCGTCACTCGGCCTTCATGCACATGGTAGATGCCGGCATCCTGAAGCCTGCTGACATCCACGCTTTCAAGGCCGGTCGTTGTAATAAAGGTTTGTACTTTGCTTTGAAATGTCTCAATAAGCTGTGTTTGACGATTGCGGTCAAGCTCTGACAGCACATCATCAAGCAGCAAAATCGGATATTCTCCAATTTCCTCGTTTATCAGCTCTATCTCTGCCAATTTTAAAGATAAGGCCGTCGTTCGCTGCTGCCCTTGGGAGCCGAAAGTTTGCGCTTCTTTGCCATTGATATAAAATGCCAAATCGTCGCGGTGCGGTCCCACTAGCGTAACACCTCTGCGAATCTCCTGATCTTTCACTTGTGTTAACTTTATCATAAATTGCTCAAATAAAACAGTTTCATCTTGCTGGGCATCCACGTCAAATGAAGGACGGTATACGATTGTGAGCTGTTCGGTACCGTTTGTAATGCCTGCATGGATTTGTTCTGCAAACGTTTGTAATTTATGTATAAAGTGTTTCCTTTTTTTCATAATTTTAACACCATGCTCTGCAAGCTGCATATTCCACACATCAAGCATCGTCTGATTTGCGCCTCCAGAGTAGGAAGCCTTCAAGAAATTGTTCCGCTGTAGAAGCACCTTGCCGTACTGCTGGAGTGTATGCAAATAGCCAGGTTGCACTTGTCCGATTTCCATATCGAGAAACCGTCTTCGTATACCCGGCGTTCCTTTTACGATTTCAAGATCCTCTGGCGCAAACATCACGACATTGACTGAGCCTATGAAATCGCTAAGCTTTCGCTGCTCTAGTCCGTTGATTTTTGCCTTCTTGCCTTGTGCTGAATAAAGAAGATCCAGCTTGATGGATCCGTATTTTTTATCTACTTCGCCTGTGATGCGAGCCGTCTCAGCCTGCCAGCCGATTAGCTCTTTATCTTTCGATGTACGATGTGACTTCGTTAGCGCAAGCACGAATATCGCTTCCAGCAAATTGGTCTTTCCCTGGGCATTCGGCCCGAGAAATACATTTACTTTATTAGCCGTTTGTAAATCGAGCTCGCTATAGTTGCGGTAATTTTGCAGCTGTATGTTCTTTAAAAACACATTTTGACCTCCCGGTCCATTGGTGCGTTACGCTTTACTTACTGTAAAAACGCCGCAGCCTTCAACTTCTACTTTATCCCCTGTGTATAACTTTCTGCCCCTGCGATTATCAGCTTCGCCATTAATTAAAACCGTGTTCTCTTGTAGAAAAAATTTAGCATGACCACCGGAGGAAATGCAATCGGACAGTTTCAAAAATTGGCCCAAAGTTATATATTCCGTTTTAATTTCAATTTCTTTCATCGAAAATTGTCATTCCTCTCTATGCTTGCGCTCTTGGCTCTAGCCAGTTGTCCGGTAAGGCAAAATAACGTACATGCTGTAGGCGTGATCCATTGGACGGATAATGATCGGGCTCATTGCACCTGTAAAACCGATGAACAGCTGCTCGCTGTCAATGACTTTAAGTACATCCAGCATATATTTTGAGTTAAATGCAATTCTAAGCGGCTCGCCATTAAATTCTTTAGCTTCAACCTGCTCTGTCACTCTTCCAAGCTCTGTGGAGCTTGAGGAAATTTCAATCAGTCCATCCTCGAGGGTTATGAGACGAACGATATTCGTTTTTTCCTCACGTGACATCAAGTAAGCGCGGTCGATGGCATCCATTACATTTTTTGTATCAAGAACAAGTTCTGTTTTGAATGTTTGCGGAATAATCTTAGAAGTATCGGGATAGACGCCGTCCAAAATTCGTGTGTAGAACAATACGTTTCCAAGCTTAAATAGAACTTGATTGTCTGCTACAACGATGTCTACGAGCGCATTGTGCTCGGGAACGAGCTTTGCGAGCTCTAATAGTGTTTTCGCTGAAATAACGACATTGCTGAATTTGAATGCTGCCTCGGTGTCCACTTGGGCTGTTCTGCTCGCTAAACGGTGACGGTCAGTAGCGATAAACTTAAGTTCCCCTTCAAGCAGATTCCATAGCACACCTGTCAAAATTGGCGTTTGTTCGCTTGCTGAAGCAGCTAGCACGGTTTGGCGAATCATCGCTTTTAATAGATCACCAGGCATTTGCAGCACTTCGTTTTGCTCAATTGACGGTAAGTAAGGAAATTCCTCAGGATCAAGTCCAACCATCTGAATTTCTGTTGATCCGGAACGAAGAATCGTTTGAAATGTGTTGCTTACGTCAATAGTGACTTGTTCAGAAGGGAGTTTTTTTACGATTTCGACAAAAAACTTTGCTGGCAAAACGACGCTTCCTGGTTTTTCGACATGTGCAATAACGAATTGATCTTTTTCCACTGGAATAAAGCTTTGAATGGAAATATCCGTATCGCTGGCTGTAAGCGTTACGCCTAGATGGGTAACCTCAATTTTGATACCACCTAGAATTGGAATTGCAGGTCTGGAAGAAGCAGCCTTCGCTACTTGTTGAATTGCATCGTTTAGTTCGTTTTTTGAAATCGTTAATTTCATTTTTTTCACTCCTAGCGTTCTTATAAATTTATCGAAAAAATGATCGCGAAAGATACGATTTTTTTTTGAATGAGGCTTTAGCCGTTTACGCGTATTTGATGATGTTTATTTAAAGATTTTTAGTAGTCGTAGTAGTAGGGGCACTGAATATGTGGATAACCCCGTGGAAGACTGATAAAGCAAGCCTATCCACATGTGCATAGCGTGTGCATAGGCTTGCTTAGTTGTTCACATATGATTTTTGACTTTTTCGGCCAGGTTTTGAACGATTTTGTAGAGGTCCTGATCAATCTTAAGCTGCTGTGTAATTTTCTCGTGCGCATGGATGACGGTTGTATGATCGCGTCCACCAAATGCTTCGCCGATCTTGGGAAGTGAGAAGTCAGTTAGCTCCCGTGATAAATACATAGCAATTTGCCTTGGAAAAGCTACTGCTTTCGTTCGTTTCCGCGCTTTGAAATCCTCTAGCCGCAGCCCATAGAACTCTCCAACCTTGGTCTGAATATCATGCATGGTTATCATTCTAGGCCGGCTTGAAGGGATGATGTCCTTAAGCGCCTCAGCTGCTAGATGGGACGTGATATCAGCATTTATAAGGGATGAATAGGCTACAACCCTAATTAGAGCGCCTTCCAGTTCACGAATGTTTGTATCAATTTGATTTGCGATGTAGATCATCGCTTCGTTAGGAATATCAAGATTTTCAGCTCTCGCCTTCTTGCGCAATATGGCGATCCTTGTCTCTAGATCCGGCGGCTGAATATCGGTTATAAGACCCCATTCAAAGCGAGAACGCAATCTCTCTTCAAGTGTCGGAATTTCCTTTGGAGGCCGGTCACTTGAGATGACAATTTGCTTTCGTTCCTCGTGTAGAGCATTAAAGGTGTGGAAAAATTCTTCCTGCGTCTGCTCTTTCCCAGCCAAAAATTGAATATCGTCAATAAGAAGCACATCGATATTGCGATATTTGGTACGGAAACTTTCGCCGCGGTTATCACGGATCGCGTTAATGAATTCATTCGTAAACTTCTCCGACGAAATGTATAGAACCTTCGTATTCGGATTATGATCCATAATGTAATGGCCTATTGCATGCATTAAGTGGGTTTTTCCAAGCCCAACTCCACCGTATAGAAACAAAGGATTATAAGCTTTGGCGGGCGCTTCAGCTACTGCAAGCGAGGCAGCATGGGCGAAACGGTTATTAGCGCCAATAACAAATGTATCAAATGTATACTTCGGGTTAAGCATATGAGTAGGTGTTGCTTCTTCGCTCATGGCAGGTGAAAATACCGCTTTGGGCGGGAATACATAAGCAGGCTCGGAGCTTCTTGGTTCTTCTATAGAGAAGCGAACATCCACTTGTCTCCCTAGAAATTCGTAAAGCGTCGTTCTAATAAGTTTTGTATAACGGCCCTCCAGCCATTCGGCCGCAAATGTTGTCGGCGCTGTTACTTCAAGCATGGAATCATCGACAAAGGAAGCCTTTGTTGCTTTGAACCAGGTGTCAAAGCTAGGCTTGCTTAATTTAGTCTGGATGATCGACAACACTTGCTGCCATAAATCATAGGTATGGCTGTCCAC